>JAQTVU010000042.1 GCA_028706695.1 Mycobacterium sp. | reverse complement strand
ACTCGTACGAGCCGACCGAGCCGGAACAGCACCTCATCGAGATGCGCGCCGACGGCGGGTGGACCATCCAGCACCCGCTCGCGTGCCGGCCGAACCTGTTCGCCTGCCCCGTGAACAAGGCCGCCGAACAGGACCTGGCCGCGGCCAACGTGCCGGCCGGCGTCTACGAGTGCGACATCAACGACCTGGGCGACCGGCTCCTCATTGGCGACCGCGTCGACCAGCCGGCCGCAAGCGCATGACCGATCCGGCCCTTCGACCGAAGGAGAGCACCATGGCCGAGCAACTCGCCCCGCCGACCCAGATTTCGCCGATTCTCGCGGCCCGCATCAGAGGCATGCTCCAGCCCGGCGGGCTCCGCACCGACGAGCCGCGGGAACTCCAGATCGAGGACGTCGCGCCGTTCCCCGCCAGCCGGGGCGACTTCATCGCCGAGAACCTCCTCCGCTGGTACGCCGCGCGGGCCGCCAGCCACCACGCCGCGACCCGAGAGACCTGCCACCGCGTGATCGCGGACGGGCCAAGCAAGGCCGTCGCCCAGCAGATGCACCGCAACACCGAAGCCGGCGGGGCCAACCTCGCAGCCGCCCTGCTCCTGCACCTGATCATGGCCAAGGCGCCCGACCTCGCCGCCGAGGCGGCGGACCTGCTCTGGGCCGTCACCCCGGAGCACGGCGCGCTCAACGGCGAATGGGAGGACGTGGCGTACGCGCTGCTTCGCCGTCACGGCGTCGCCGAGGGGCACGTGGTCATCGCAGCCGACCCGATCGACCTCACCGAAACGCAGGCTGCCGGCTGACTCCGGCCCGCGTCCGTGCGCCACAGCGAGGTCACGGGCCCTGCGGCGCGCGGAGACAGACCGGACACCAACCAGTTCGACCCGGAAGGAGGGACACGATGGCCGACACCGGGTGGCTGCTTCCCGACGTACTCATCGTCGCCGTGGCTCTCCGCATCGACGAGCTGCGCCGCATGGGCGAAACCCAACGCGACCGGACCCTGCGTGAGTGGGCCGACGCGGCTGCCAGTGTCCTGTCGTCCCGCGGCGACCAGTTGATGTTCCGCACCCCGTCGCGTACCCGCCGCGACCCCGGCCGGGTCGACGCCGACGGCAAGGCCAGTCAGGGCGCGCTGCGCCCGGACGGCACCGCCGACACCTTCAACCACCTCGCCCGCGGATTGGCCGCCGCCGCGTACCTGCCGGGTGGAGTCACCGCCTTCGGCCGCCACTGGTGCACCAACCACCGGCTGTGCCTGGACGCCGCCGCGAAAGCCCGGGAGGTGACCAGTGCTTGAGCAACGTCACGGCATGGCGGACTTCGCCGACGTGTACACCACGCACCGGGACGACGTCGCCCGGTACCTGCGCCGCCACGTACCCGACGCCGAGGTCGAGGACCTGTGCTCGGAGACCTTCACCCGCGCCTGGGAAGCCTGGCCCCGCTACCAACCGGACCCGCGCGGCCCGGGCCCCTGGTTGATGACGATCGCCAAGCGCAGGGCCGGCAGCTACTGGCGACGGCAGCAGGCCACGCCGGCCGGTCTGCGCTGCGGGGAGCTGGACCCGGCGCCGGAGCATGAGCAGCCGGAGCGGGTCGTCCTCGACGCCGCCGCCCTGTACGAGCTGCTGCGGCGCCTGGAGGACCTTCCGCTGAGCCAGCAGCGGGTACTCGCGATGCGCGTCTTCTACGGGCTCGACGTGGCTGAGACCGCCCAGGCGATGGAGACGACAGCGGGCGCTGTGAAGGCCCTGTGCTTCCGGGCGCGGCATCGGCTGGCACGGGCGGGTGAAGCGGCATGAGCACCAAGACCCGCGGTGGACTGACCGACCGGCAGAAGTACGACCTGGCCGCACGCCGGCAACAGGACGAGCGGCACGCCACCCAGGACCCGATCCCCGCCCGCATCACGATCGCCCTCGACCTCGCCGGGCTGTGGGGTCCGGAGGTCGACCGGCAACTCGGCGGCGAGGAGCCCATGGTCGACGAGTGGGAGGCCGGCCTGCGTGTCCCCACCCGGGAGCAGGTCGAGGCACTCGCCCGGCTGACCGGCCAGCCGATCGGGTTCTTCTACCGGCGGATCGAGCCGGGGGAGTACCCGACCACGACCCGGATCTGCCACCGCGGCCGCCGGAAGAAGGCCACCACCGTCGCCAGCCATGTCGACGAGCGCGGCGTCATGCACGTCGAGATCGACCCGCAGCCGAAGCTCGCCGACGTCGTGCCCCTACCGACCCGAGCGCAGCCCGCACCGGCCGCCACCAAGACGCCGGCCCGCCGCAAGGACGAGCCGTGCATGTACGGGTGCGCCGCCCCCGCCCGCCTGTACCCCTGCGGGTGGCGCTGCGACACGCACGCCCCGTGGGCCATCAGCGGGCACCCAGCCCCACCGAGCACGCCGATGCCCACCCGTCCGGTCGTCGAAGAGCAGGCCGAGCAGCGGCCGGCCGCGACGCCGCAGCGGGTCGCCCGCTACAACCCCAGACTCCGCCGCCACGCGTGGGAGCGGCCGTGTGAGCACCACCGCGAGTGCCGCTGGTGCCACCTCCACGTCGTCAACCACCCGGCCCAGCACGGGCCCGGCTGGTACCAGACCTGGACCACCAGCACCGGCGCGACCGGCACCACCCAGCACAGCCCTGTCCGCATCCCCGACTGCCCCGGACCAGGTGCGTGATGAAACCGACCCCACCCCAACTCCCCGCCTACACCCGGTGCGTCGCCGGCATGCTCGCCGACCCGCACCTCGTCGGCGACCTGCTCCTCATCGGCCTGTACTGGGCCCGGGCCGTGCACCTCGGCGACCCGCCGCTCGAGGGACTCGGACGCTCCACCGCCGCCGCCGTCTACAGCAACGCCGAACACGGATTCTGGCTCCCGAAGTGGCGCCGCCAGGACACCTCCCAGCGGGTCGACAGAGCCGGGACCAAGCGTGTCTGGGGCGTCATCCGATCCGACATCCGCCGCTACGTGCCGGACACCAGCAAAGGCGGTCGCTGCCAGCGCCCGATCCGCCGTAGCGCCGAGGAGATCGAGCGCCGCGGCGAAATCTGCGGCCGCAGCAGCGACTGGCCAACGTTCCGGCACCTGCTCACCGACCCGGTCGACGGCACCCGGCACACCATCGGCGCCTGCTCCCGGCCGCGTTGCCGCGCCTGGTGGGAAGCCCTGCGTGCACGCAACGACGCCGAGCTCGTCGAGCACGGCGCCCCCGAGCCGGTCGCGAACGCCGGCGGCGTCCTCGCCGGGCACCTCGACGAGATCGACTGGGAACGCATCTACCTCGCGCTCGACTCGAACTGGGTACCACCGCACGAGGCCGCTCCGTGGCACCGGCCGGCGCTGACTGTGGTCGTTGACCAGGAGCACGCGGACGAGCCGGTGGCCGCGCTCCGCCCCGACCTGACGGTCGTGAAGGGCGGATGGCGATGACCGCGCGGCGCGACACGAAGACGATGACCGCCCACGACGTGACCGCCATGCTCCGCCGCCACTATCTCCCCGACAACCGGCCACCCGGCGGCGTCTTCGCCCCAGAGATCGGCTCACCCTGCGGCAAACGTCGCGCCGACCTGATCTGGCTGCCCACCACCATCGCCGGCGGACGTGGACTCATCGGCCACGAGATCAAGGTCACCCGCTCGGACCTTCTCGCTGAACTGGCCGACCCCACCAAGGCCGACCCGTGGGCGCGGTACTGCACCCGCTGGTGGCTCGTCGTCGCCGACCCGACCGTGGTCGACGGGCTCACCATCCCCGACGCCTGGGGGTTGATGTCGCCCCCGTCCGGGCGGCGCACCCGCAGCATGACGATCCACCGGGAGGCCCCGAAGCTCACGCCGCATGACCCAGGCCCGGCGCTCATGCGCGTCATCACCTGGCTCCTGTACGGCACCCAGGAACAACTCGACCAGGCCAGGCACGAACGCCGCGCGGACCAGCAGCGAATCAGGGCACTTGAGGCCGAGATCGCGGCGCTGCGCGCCAACGGTTCACGGATGGACCCGAACGCGACCCGGCTCGCGAACATCCTCGAGCTCGTACGGCAACGCGTCCACGACGAGTTCCTGTGGCGCAGGGACGTCCCCAACGAAGTGATCGCGGCGACCATCGTCGACCATCTCGCCACCGCATCCGCCGCGGCGTCGGCCAGGGACAGCCTTCGAGCGGTGATCCGCGACGTCCGGCGAATGGTCGATCCGTTCACACACACCATCAGGGATCTCGAGAAGGCCGAGAAGCTCGCCGCCGGCCTGGCGAGCGACCAGACCGCCGGCGGCGCGTCGTGACGCGGCGAAACCCCTGGCCAGACAGCCACGAACACGAGACGGCCCAGGTCATCAGTACCCCGCGGACCCGATCACCGCACAGGCCAACACAGCCCGTTATCCCAGCTCAGCCGACCTGCCCATCGGAGAGAACCATGAAGATCCCAGACCCCGACGTCATCGACGAGGCCCGCCAGGCCGTCGACAACGCCGTCTTCCGGATCGCCAGGAAGGCCGATCCGGATGCGTTCGTCAACCGGCCCCCCTACCCCGGCGCCGAACACACCACCCGCGTCCCCAGACCCACCAACGGGCTCCGGGCGGCCATGGTGCTCCGCGACGCCGCCGCCCAGGAGGTACGCAGGCGGGCGGGCGTGGCCCGCGGCTCCGGCCTCAGCTGGCGGCAGCTGGCCTCCATCCTCGGCGTCGAGCATGCGGAGGACGCGTTCCGGGCGGTCGCGGTCGACCTGGGCGGCAGCCACGTGACGACCTCGTGGCGGTGCTGGTTCTGCGAGCAGTTCATCACCGACCACGGCCCGTACAACGGCGTCGCCGACGACGAGCGTGGCCACGCCGAGGCCTGCCCCCGCCACGCCGCCGACGTCGAAGCCGAGCGGAAGTCGTGGGAGGACGAGTGACCGTCTACCGCTGCCCACCGGTCCCTGACGAGTTCGCCGAGGCGCTCCGGCAGATGCGCGCCGCGAAGGATCACCGGCTCAACACGGTCCTCCTGCTCGCCCGGGACACCGGCTGGACACTCCAGACGCTCGGCGACGCGCTGGGCCTGTCGCGCGAACGCGTCCGGCAACTCGCCGAGTGTGCCTACGACTGCCCGACGGCCGAACTGCCCACGATTCCGCCGCTGCCACCACGCCCGCGAACACTCCCACCACCCCCACCGCCGAAGCCCACCATCGACGAGCCGACCGCGATACGGCTCCGCGAGCTCCAGGAGCTGGCGCGCACGGTCAACGGGGTGACCCCGGCCGACTCGCCAGCCCGCCGCGCCAGCGAGGAACTCGCGGAGCTCATGGCCGACCTGGTCGGCAAGGACATCACCCAGTCGGACATCGCGAGAGCCTGCGGCATCTCGGCCTCGGCCGTGAGGTTCAGGATCGGCCGCCACGGATACGGCACCCTGCCGCCGTCGTTGCAGGAACGCGGCGACCAGGTGTACCGCAACCAGCCCCGCCCGCCAGCGGCCTGCGGCACCCCCGGCGGCGCCAGGCGGCACCGTCGCCAGGGCGAGCCGGTGTGCCAGCCGTGCAAGGAGGCGATGGCAGCCGCGTGGCGGGAGTACTACCGGACGCACCGCGACCAACGCCTGGCGGCCATGCGCCGCCGACGCGCGAACCGGAACGCCGAGCGACTGGCGGCGGCATCATGAGCGCCCCAGACGTCGACGCGCTCCGCGCTGTGCGTGACGCCGAGCGGGCCGAGCTCAACCAGCGGATCGCCGTCATGCGGCAGGAGAGCGGCCCGACGACGGAACGCATCAACCAGCTCGCCGCCGAGGTCAAAGCCGCACGCCGGCGCCTGTCCGCCGCGCAGGGTCGCCTGACCCGCGCCGAGAAGACAGGCGACCCAGAGCAGATCCGGATCGCCCAGGAGCGCCTCGCCGTACGCAGCAAGGAGTTCGACCGACTCGCCGACGCGAATATCCGTGAGTCCCAAGCCCTCACCAGGGCTGGCCTGGCCCGCCTCGGCGGCGTGCTGGACCAGATCGGTCCCACCTGGGCCGCCGACGCCGCCGTCTTCGACGCGCGCTATGGCCCCCGCCTACCCGCCGACCATCCCGGAAGGACAACCCCATGCACGATCTGACCAAGTGGCCCCGGCTCCTCGTCGTCGGCGACCCCGTCACCCCACGGCAGGCCAACGAGATCCTGCTGCGCACCGATGCCTGGCTCTTCGCCACGAACGACCGGATGTTCGAGTCGGTCGTCTGCCAACTGATCGGCGCCACCGGGGACCAGGGGCGTCCGGACCTGGCCGCCATCGATGGGTTCCGCCGCAGCATCAGCGCCCTCGACCTGCACTACATGGGCAACAGCCGGATCCTCACCGCCATGCTCGGCGGCCCGTACGGCTGGTGCGACTGGGACGGCCGGGTCGGCTGCGCCAGCTACAACATCGGCAAGTGGCCAAGCGTCGACGCGGTCACCGAGGACTGGCAGGCGATCGCAGCGGCCTTCCCGTACCTCGACCTGTCCGCCCAGGTCGTCACGCACGAGGGCGAGGGCAACGTCGCCGCCGAGTGGGTCGTCAAGGAAGGTCGCGTCGAGACCCGCGTCGAGGGCCCGTTCGAGCGGCTGACCCAACCGCAGGAGTTCACCGAGGCCGAGGCCATGCGCACCATGCGCGTGGGCGGCGAGCGTGGGGTGGAACTGGACCGGCTCCGCCAGGCCATCGCCCAGGTACGCGGCGAGCAGCTCTGGCTGATCCATTCCGTCAGCGACCTGTGGTGGAAGGCCGAGGGATACGGCTACACCACCGACGACCGGGAGGCCGGACGGTTCCTGCATCACGAGGCGGTGCAGCGTTGCCGAGGCTGCGAGGTGAGGGACGGCCGGCCGATGCACGTGCCGGTACCGGCGCCGGAGAGCTGGGACGAGCAGGTACCCCAGGCGCAGGTGCGGGCGGCGTTGCGCCGCCGCGTCGACGAGGCGATGGAGCAGGCCAAGGCAGCGAGGGTGGGCTGAGCGGTGGCCGATCCCGAGCAGGACGTTTTCGTGCGACAGGAAGAGATCATCGACCGTGTTGGCTGGGCCGTCGTCGGCGTCTGCCCCACCGTCAACTCTCCCGAGGAGACCACACCGTTCGCCTACACGGTCGGCCTCACCGCCCACGGCTACCCGGAGCTGGTCATCGCCGGACTCGATCCGAGAACCAGCCAGGCCCTCCTCAACGACCTCGCCAACCGTGTCTATGGCCAGGCTGTGCGCTTCACCCATGGGCAACACGTCAGCGATCTGATCGCCGGCTGCGACGCGGTCATCGTCGAGGGGCCGGTGATCGCTGAACTCCTCCCGGGGATGGCCTACGCCCGGTACGGCCGCAACGCCGTGAGGCTCCAACAGATCGTGTGGCCCGACAAGGACGGCCGGTTCCCATGGCAGGACGGCTACGACCTGCCGACCATCATCCAGCCCGTGATCGGAGTCCCCGATGAGCACTGACGTGGACCGCGACGCGACCGAGGCTGCCGTGCGGGCAGCCGCCCGAGCGCACTGCCTCTCCAGGTACCGCTACGACCCGTCCGCGTTCGTCTCCGCTGAGGCGTACAAGCAGCACGTCGCCGACGACGTGGACAGCACCGCGCAGGAGACGGAGTTCCGGGCCACCATCGCCGCCGCCCTCGAGGCGGCCAGGGCCGTATACGAGCAGGCGCAGCAGGCTGAGGCCGACGAGCGTGCGGTGGCGGATGCGCTCTGCCGCGTCGAGCTGGCGCTCGCCGCGAAACCGTACCGGACGGTCGGTGGCCTGGCCGAGGTCGAGCGGTCCGAGCTGTTCGACGCGGTGAACCAGGTGGCGCGCGACCTGTTCGGAGACCGGTGGGTCACCGTCATGCGCGACGCCACGGGGGTCACCGATGATCACGAGAGCCGGGCCCGACGAAACGCCCTGAAGGCCAACGCCGACGTGGCCGCTGCCGAAGCCCGGACGGCCGTCATCCTCGCCGAGGCGAAGCGGCTCAAGGCCGAGGTCGCGCAGCTCGAGCTCGAACTCCACCGAGTTCTCGCCGGCGGCCCGGAACACGCCGGTGGCAGGATCGTCGCCCACACGCTCCGCAAGGCGGCCGAGGGGCGCCGCGAGTACGCCAAGAGCCTCCGGGCCGACATGCCCGATCACGCCGAGATGCTGGTGTTGCAGGCCGACACCCTGGACCAGGCCGCCGACATCGCCGAGGGAGACATCAGGCCGCTGTACAGCTGGCTCCCGTCGTGGCGGTGGACCGACGAGATGACCCGCGCGCTCGGCGATTCGCCGTTAGCCGCCGAGGTGAAGAGGCGGGGGCAGTGAGCGGCCAGGCGCGACAACACGATGTCATGGTCCGGGTCGCTGCGCAGATGCGCGCGCTCCGGAAGGCGCGCGGCTGGTCGGCGGAGCGGCTTGCCTTGGAGATGACGCGGGCGGGTCTCCGGTGGGACCGGCAGGTCGTCACGAGGCTTGAGAATGGACACCGCGGCACATTTTCCATCGTCGAGTTGCAGGCGCTCGCCGACGTGTTCGGCATCACCGATCCGTGGCGGCTCACGGCTGAACGGCCCGCCTGCCCCCGGTGCTGCGGTACTCCGCCAGCCGGCTACATCTGCCAGGCATTCGGAGCCACGTCGTGAGCGGCCGGGTTGGACAGCATGAGTTGGCGGCCCGGGTCGCGGCACAGGTACGGGCGCTGCGCAACGCGCGGGGGTGGACCGGGCAGCGCCTCGCCCAGGAGATGGCCCGGCTGGGCATCGCGTGGGATCGGTACACGGTGACGAACCTCGAACGCGGCCGACGCCAGGACGTGACCGTTGACGAGCTCCAGGCGCTCGCCGACGTCTTCGACATCAAGTACCCGTGGCTGCTGACCGCAGCACGCCCGGCCTGCCCGCAGTGCAACGGTGCGCCGCCGGCCGGGTTCCGCTGCCTGGGCTGTGGCCAGTCTGGGCATCAGCCCAAGGAAGCGCGTGATGGTCAACACTGACCCAAGTCCCAGCGTGATGGTGGCGGCCCGAATCAAGCGGAGACGGCAGCAACGCCGCTGGTCGTTGCAGGATCTGGCTAACCGGTGCGCGATGGTCGGCGGCGATCGGTTGACCGACAACGCCATCGAGAACATCGAGCACGGACGCCGAGATAGGGCCGGCAAGCGCCGCCGCGAGGTCACGCTCGAAGAGCTGGTCATCTTCGCCCGCGTGCTCGGGTTCGCCAACCCATGGGACCTGACGAAGCCGGCCGAGTGCGCTGTCTGTTTCGACGCGCCGCCGGTTGGCTTCCGGTGCCTCTCCTGCGGGACCGAAGCGGAATCGCCGAAGCTTCCGGCAAACGAAAACTCGCCTGGCGTCGGAGCCCGTTGGTGATCTCGGTTTGGAGGACGTCCATGGAGATCAACGAAGCCGTTCATAATTCCAGTTTTGTACGGCCCGAGGGTGTGTCAGCGGCCCTCGTCATCGACACCGCGGCGGGCACCATCAACGCCACCCGCGACCAGCTCGACGAGTTCACCAACGCGTGGCTCGGCAACCGGCGACTGGCCGAGCTCACCCGCGTCGTGTACCGCAAG
>JAQTVU010000626.1 GCA_028706695.1 Mycobacterium sp. | reverse complement strand
ATGCGGCCGCTCAAGGTCCTCGATCCGCGGCACCGGCATCCCCCGCGGAACCGTCGCCGGCCAGGTCGTCACCGACGAAGACCGCGCTGCGGTCGCCTTCCGGCAACCCCATTCAGTCCCATTCAGTTCCATTCAGTCTCATTCAGTCGCCGATGAAGCCCTTGTTGCGCATCAGGACGTCCGCCAGGAAGCCGTCGTGCGGGATCTCGGGCGCTCCGTAGAAGGTCGGGTGGCCGCCGCGGTAGACGTTGCTGACGGTCGGTTCGGCGAGCAGGGCGTCGATCAGCGCGTCGTCGCCGGTGATCGCGGTGACGACCAGCGAATGCCGCAGCGGCGCCACGTCGGCGCCGCGTGACCACGGCGAAACCCACACGCACGGAAACGGGAGTTCGGTGTTGAGCGTGTCGGTGAGCCGGCCCGAGCCGGGCCCCGCCAGCAGGTGCACGGCCGGGCGCAGCGCGGCGCACCCGTCACCCAACTCGGCCACCACCTGGTCGGCGCCGAGCAGCGGGGTGGCCCCGGCGGCCTTGGCCGCCAGGTGGCCCGCCAGCGCCCGCGCCCTCTCGGTCGGCTGGATGGGCAGGACGGCCCGCTCGTCCGCGCCCGGCAGTGGCTCGATCATGGCGAGGCGCTCGGCGATCGCCGCGGCCAGCGGCGCAGGATCGCCTTCATAGAGCACCGCGGTGGTGTTGACGCAGGCCATGCCGCCCAGGTTGGCGATCGAATCGACGACGACGTCGAGGTGGTCGCGCCAATCGCGGTCAGCGGTGATCAGGATCTTTGCCCGCCCCGGCCCGTTCACGATCACCCTGGGGTCGGCGGCGAACTTGTCCACGACGTCTTGGCCGCCGTAGACCGTCGCGAAGTCGGCCACGCGGACCAGCTCGTCCGCCCCACCGTGATCGGTCGGCAGGTAGGCGGCGTCATCGTTCCGGAAACCCGCCTCGCGCAACGCGGTCACCAGGCGGTGCGCGGTCAGCGGCTCACGTCGCGACGGGCGCACCGCCACCCGGTAGCCCAGCGCGAGCGCCTGCGGCCACAGGCCGTGCACGCCGGGGCCGTTGCCGGCGGCGAGCACGCCGAACACCTCCCCGCGCCGAACCCACACCGCACCGCCGCGCCGGGCCCGCTCCTCGCGCCAGTCCGTCGCCGTGCCGACGGGCCGGGCCGGTGCCACCGCGGCGAACGCTCCGCCGACCGCGTCGGCCACGCTCCGCGCCCCGGCCCGGGTGACCGCGATCGGCAGCCCCGAAATCCGGCTCGCCGCAGCGACATAGGCGTCGAAGTCCAATCCCGCGATGGTCGCGGTCGCGAAGATGCCGGCCGCCGCGGCCAGGGCGGCTTCCCGCTGCACTACCGGCAGCGGCCGGGCCTTGCGCTGCGCGTCGACCGTCCGCGAAACATACAGCGGCGGAACGCTACTCAGCTCGGCCACCGCGTCACCGGCGGTGCCCAGGACGACTTCGCGACTGCGGGTGCGGTATTCGCCCCGGGGGCCGAGCGCATCGACATGCACGGCATCGCCTTTCAATACACGCCTTCGATGACGACCTCACCCTCGAAGGTGCTCACCGGCCGCACCGCGCTGACCGAGTCGCCGACTTGACCCGCCGGCCCCGGCATGCGGATGGCCAGGTCGCGTTCGAGGTTGTTCGGGATCAGCATCCCCTTGCTGATGTGGTTCATCACGACGCGGCCGAGTTGGCCGTGGGGGACTTCCTCGCCGGTGTCGGGGTCGACGACGCGGAACACGACGTAGGGGCTCCGCGGATCGAAGACGAACATCCCATCGTCGACGGTGCGGGTGACCGCCTGGGACAGCACCATGGTGCTGCCGAAGGCCACCGTGATCGTCGTGGCCGGGAAGATGCCGCGCAGCAGATCGAGGGTGTCGGCGCTCACGTGCGCGCCGCTGAGCAACAGATAGCGGATCTTCTCGTTCACCAGGTCCACCACGCGGTCGTCACGGGCCATCGCCTCCACCAGGGGCGGCGTGGCGTGCAGGTTCGCGACGTCCTGCGTCTGCAGCACGAACTTGGCCTGTTCGATGACGTGCTCGACGTACGCCGCCACCTCGGCGGCGGCGTTGCGGGCGGCGAGCTTTCTGACCCAGCGCAGGTCGATGTCGATCGCGTGGAACACCGACCCCAACCGTTCGGAGACCAGGCGCGAGAAGTAGCCCACCCCGTGCGGCCCGCCGGGCATCAGGCACAAAAACCCCCGGCCGGGCAGAAATCCGCCGGCGGCGAAGTCCTCGGTCTGCCATTCGACGACCTGGGCACACCAATCCGGCAGCTGGGCGGTGCGCTTGGGGGCGCCGGTGGTGCCGCCGGACTCGAATATCCGGGGCAGCGGCGCCGGGGCTCCCCCGGCTCGGTAGCCACGGGGGACCAGATCCTCGACCGGCGCGTCGCGCAACTCGTTGACCAGGTTCGGGAACCGCCGTAGGTCGGCGAAGGTGGTGACGTCGCTCAGGGGATCGAAATCCAGCGTCTCGGCGGTGCGCAGCCAGA
>JAQTVU010000625.1:751-2522 GCA_028706695.1 Mycobacterium sp. | reverse complement strand
TCACCGCATGACCCGATCATCTTCGACACCGGCCACCAGGCTTACGTCCACAAGATGCTGACCGGGCGCTGCCACGACTTCGAGATGCTGCGTAAAAGAGGCGGGCTGTCGGGATATCCATCCCGCGCCGAGAGCGAACACGACTGGGTGGAATCCAGCCACGCCAGCGCGTCCCTGTCGTATGCCGACGGGCTGGCCAAGGCGTTCGAGCTGTCCGGGCACCGCAACCGCCACGTGGTGGCGGTGGTCGGTGACGGCGCGCTCACCGGGGGCATGTGCTGGGAGGCGTTGAACAACATCGCCGCGTCCCGTCGCCCGGTGATCATCGTGGTAAACGACAACGGCCGCAGCTACGCCCCCACCATCGGGGGCGTCGCCAACCACCTGGCCACGCTGCGGCTGCAACCCGCCTACGAGCAGGCCATGGAGCGGGGCCGCGACGCGTTGCGGGCGCTGCCGCTCGTCGGCAAGGTGGCCTACCGATTCATGCACAGCGTCAAAGCCGGCATCAAGGACTCGTTGTCACCGCAGCTGCTGTTCACCGACCTCGGCCTGAAGTACGTCGGGCCCGTCGACGGCCACGACGAGCACGCCGTGGAGACCGCGCTGCGCAGCGCCCGCGGCTTCGGCGGCCCGGTGATCGTGCACGTCGTCACCCGAAAGGGGATGGGCTACGGCCCGGCGGAGAACGACGAGGCCGAGCAGATGCATTCCACCGCCCCGATCGACCCGGTCACCGGCCGGGCGACCAAAGTTCCCGGTCCGGGCTGGACGGCGACGTTCGCTGAGTCGCTGATCGCATACGGGGAGCGGCGCAGAGACATCGTGGCCATCACCGCGGCGATGCCCGGCCCCACCGGTCTGACCGCCTTCGGGCAGCGTTTCCCGGACCGTCTGTTCGACGTCGGCATCGCCGAGCAACACGCGATGACGTCGGCGGCCGGACTGGCGATGGGCGGCATGCACCCGGTGGTGGCCATCTACTCGACGTTCCTGAACCGAGCCTTCGATCAGATCATGATGGATGTGGCGCTGCACAAGCTGCCGGTCACCATGGTGCTCGACCGGGCCGGGATCACCGGTTCGGACGGCCCGAGCCACAACGGCATGTGGGACCTGTCGATGCTGGGCATGGTGCCCGGCATTCGGGTGGCCGCACCCCGAGACGCCACCCGGCTGCATGAGGAGCTGGGTGAGGCTCTTGACGTCCACGACGGTCCTACGGCGGTACGGTTTCCGAAAGGGGATGTGGGAGAAGATATCCCGGCCGTGCAGCGCCGCTGGGGAATCGACGTGCTGGCGACGCCCGCCGGTGGGCTGAACCACGATGTGCTGCTGATCGGAGTCGGCGCGTTCGCGGCTATGGCGCTGGCGGTGGCTAAGCGGCTGCATACCCAGGGCATCGGTGTCACGGTGATCGACCCGCGCTGGGTGCTGCCCGTCTCCGATGGAGTGCTCGAACTGGCGGCCTGGCACAAACTGGTGGTCACGCTGGAGGACAACGGGGTCAACGGCGGTGTGGGCTCGGCGGTGTCGGCGGCCCTGCGGCGCGCCGAGATCGACGTGCCCTGCCGCGATGTCGGGCTGCCGCAGCAGTTCTTCGAGCACGCCGCGCGGTCGGAGTTGCTGGCCGACCTGAGACTGACCGATCAGGACGTGGCCCGCCGGATCACCGGCTGGGTTGCCGCACTGGGCAGCAGCGCTTCTGAAACGGAGATCCCCGAGCGCCTCGATTAGCCCACGATTAGCCCGGGAAGGATTACTCGTCCTT
>JAQTVU010000625.1:0-741 GCA_028706695.1 Mycobacterium sp. | reverse complement strand
CACCGCCGGTGGTGTGCGCCCGGGACACCGCGATGGCCAGCACCGGAACGACGAGTTCGCGCTGCCACGGCCGCGCCCGGCCGGCGCGCAGAAACTCCTCGACCGCCTGCACCGGGTCCGCCGAGCCCTTTTCGAGGGGATCCCAGTCCCAGCACAGCCGCCGCACCAACTCGGGTGAGACGAGGTTCTCAGCGGGAACCGCCACCCGCTCGGACACCTGCGCCAGCGCGGCCCGGGCCGCCTCCAGCCGGGCGGCGGCCTCCGGTTTGCGTCGGCTCCAGCGGGCCGGCGGCGGAGGGGCGGGCGTCGGCTCGGTCTCTTCGGGCGGACGGCGGTGCGCGCGGGCGGCTTGCAGCGCCGCCAACCACATCTCGGCGCTGCGCCGCTGGTGGCGCCCGCCGAATACCGGCAACGCCACGAGTTCCTCGACGGTACTCGGGTCGGCGATGGCGGCCTCGACGATCGCCGAATCCGGCAGGATACGCCGCGGAGCGATGTCGCGGCGCTGGGCGACACGGTCACGCGCCATCCACAGCTCGCGGACCGCGGCCAGGCCCCGCGGGTCGCGGACCCGGTGAATGCCCTACGTCCGCCGCCACCGGTCCGGGCGCGCCACCGGCGCGGTGTCGGTTTCGCCCACTATCCGCAGATGATCGAATTCCTCTGCAGCCCAACGCGTTTTGCCCTGCTCGGCGAGCACAGCCGCGATCGTCTCGCGCAGTTCGATGAGCAGTTCCACGT
>JAQTVU010000624.1 GCA_028706695.1 Mycobacterium sp. | reverse complement strand
CGTGGTCGCTGCGGTAGACGCGCACCTGCGCGACGGCGTCGGGCCGCACCCGGCCCCGCGCCCAGGCGGCCAACAGGGCGCACACGGGAAGCTCGGCCGGCGGCGCGGCGTCGTCGGGTCCGGGGGCGAGACGCACCCGCACGTCGGCACCGAAACCCGCAAACGTGCCGAGCCCGTCGGGCCCCAGCACGTCGTCGGCGGGCCCGGTCCCGACCACCGCCCAGCGCGGGGGCAGGAAGGCGGCCGCTTCGAGCACCGCCGCCACCGTGTCAGCCACCTCGGCGGCGGCCGCCCCGGCGAGTTCGGGAACCAGCACCGGGGCGGATGGAACGATCGCTATGGCGCTCAGCACGCCACCAAACTAACGGGTCGACGCAACCCTCGCGCGGACCTGGCCGCGCATCACGCGCGTGAGGAGTCCCAGGCCGAGTCCGCCGCGACGGGCGGGGCGTCGGTCGGGGCCGCACCGCCGGCCGAGCCGCCGGGCCCGGTCAGCCCGGCGGCGTCACGCCCAATCTCAGCGACCAGGGTGGCGGCCTCGCCGCGAGCCAGCGCCATGGTCGCGATGATCACCACGGCCACCGCGGCGACCAGCACGAACGCTTTCGGGCCGTGGGCATCAAGCGTCTCGCCCAGCACGACAACCCCGAGGATGCCGGCCACCACCGGCTTAGCGACGGTCATCGTGGGCAGGGAGGCGGTGAGCGCGCCGGCTCGGAAGGCCGACTGCTGGAACACCATCCCGGTCACCGCGACCAATATCCAGGGCACGAACTCCGGTGACTTCAGCACGCCCAGCAGGCTGTGCTCGCCGACCTCGACGACGCCCTTGGTCAGCACGGCGAACAATGCCAGGGACGAGCCCGCCACCAGCGCCAGCAACACGGCCGCGAACGGAGTTCCCGCCCAGACCCGGGCCGCCAGCACGCACGCCACCAAGATGGGGGCGATCACCAGGCCCACGATGGTCCACGTCTCGATCGACGCCCGTTGGTGGCCTGCGGCCGGATCGCCGACGAGGATGACGACCGCCAGGGCGCTGGCCAGCACGGCGGCCCACATCCACTCCCAGCGCGTCATCCGGCGCGCGGTCAGCCGCGCGTAGATCGGCAGCGCGAAGAGCAACGCGGTGACCTGCAGGGCGGTGACCAACATCACCGAACCCCATGCCAGGGCGCCGGCCTGCAGGCTGTAGTTCACGATCGCCGCCATCCCGCCCAGCCACCACCGGCGATCACGCAGCGACATGCGGAACAGCTCGAGGTGGCCGACCGGCTTCTCGGTGATCTCTTGGGCGGATCGCTGGCGAATCACGTCGCCGACCGCTGACGCCAGCGCCGCACACAACGCGATCAGCGCCGCGACATCAACCTTCGACATGGAGACCCCTCACCTTGCAAGCGCTCGCCAAAGCATTTCCTCACGGAGCGATAAGTACGCGTGTTGTTTGCGACCAGTTCACCTACAACTGTATGGCCCCACCCGACAAGTAGCCCGGCCGCGCGGGTAACGCTTTAATGCTTACTTGATCAACCTATCGGCAGCCGTGGCAACGTTGGGAGTCGGCGCGCAGCGGACGTCCTGCAATTTTGGCGCCGCGCACCGGCAGCGCAGCGGCGCGACTGCTCGAACTGCGGCCCAACTGTGCGCCGATGACCTGCTGCGCGCGGCGCTTCCGGATGACGTCCCCGACCCCGGACATCGGCCCGGCGATCAGCGCCGGCAACGCGACAATATCCGACAACATCCCCTGTGGCATCCCCTGTGACATCCACTGTGGCATCCACTGTGGCACCTAATTGTCATGGCGGCCTCTGGCCGCGCCGGAGCTTCGGTGTCGCTACGCCGGCTGCGCGGCACCGGCAAACAGTCTGGCCCGCACCCGATGGTGCGTTGCCACCGCGTCACCGCGTGCGAGTTCGAATGTTGCGGCCGTCATCACCAGCGCCGACACCGCTAGGACGATCATGCCGACGCGGCTGGTGTTCAGCGTCTCGCCGAGAACGACAAGACCTAGCAAAGCCGCAACGACAGGCTGGGCCACCTCCAGGGTCGGCATCGACGCGGTCAGCGAGCCAGCCCGGAACGCCGACTGCTCCCAGGCGAAACCCCCAAGTGCCAGCAGTAGCCAGGCATACAGCTCGGGCGAGCGGGTCACCGCCAACCCGCCGTCGGCGAGCCGGTGGACGACCTGCTTGGTCAGCACCGCGAAGATGCCCCACAGCGAACCGGACACGAAGGCGTACAGCGCCGCGGCCAGGGCACCGCCCCGGATCCGGGCGGCCACGACGCAGCCGCCCAGCAGCGGCCCGAACACCACCGCCACGATGGCCCAGGTCCGCGGCGGCGCGCTGGAGTGACCGGCCTGCGGATTGCCGACGGTGACGATCATGGTGACCGCGACGGTCAGCAGCAGCGCCCAGAACCATTCGCGCCTGGTCACGCTGCGATCGGACAACCGCGCGCTCATCGGCAGGGCGAACAGCAGCGAGAGCATCAACAGCGCCTGAACCAGCAGCACCGAACC
>JAQTVU010000623.1 GCA_028706695.1 Mycobacterium sp. | reverse complement strand
TCGGCCAGGACACCGCCGAGTGAGCGTGCCGCCGCAGCACCGCCGCCGGAATAGGTGGCCCCGGCGGCCACCGCGCGGCCGGCCAGGCTGGACAACGCCATCTGGCCGAAGACGCCGCTCTCACCGGCCAGTGCGGCCGTCGGCGCGGCCGCCGCATCGGTCGACAGCACCGAGGCCAGCGTTCTGATCCCCGGAGCCGCCTCGGTCCAGCCCTGCGGCACCGACATGCTTCCGACCAGGGCCGCCCTGCCCGTCGACGCCGAGATCGGTGCGCCGCCGACAGCGGAGCTCAGCATCGGCTGGATGGCGCCGGACTCGCCGGCCAGTGGCGCCAACGCGCCGCCGATGGCCTTCGGCCCGGCCAGATACGCGGCGACGCCCTGCCCGTTCTGTCCCCAGGCGTATGCCTGCCCGAATGACAGGAACGGCCCACCGGGGACCAGGGTCCACGACTGAACGGTGTACGGCCCGGTGATCACCGACCAGATGTTGTTCCAGTTGTCCAGGTTGGTCAAAACTCCGGTCGGCAAGGGAATTCCCGTCGTCGCCGTCGGGTTCGTCGTCGCTGCCGCCGTCGCCGTGTTTTGCAGCGTCGCCGGCAATGAACTGGTCAGCTGCGACAGCTGTGTCCCGATGTTCACGCCGCTCTGGTTGGTGGACCCAGCAACCGCGGCCGCCTGCATCGAGTTGGCGGCGTTACTGGTCGTCGACGGCGGCTGTAGGAACGTCTCGAGTCTGGTGGCCAGCGAGGAGGAACTGGCGTAGGCATACATTGCGGCCGCGTCCTGGGCCCACATCTCCATGTAGTGGGCTTCGGCGGTGGCGATCGCCGCGGTGTTCTGACCCAGGATGTTGGTCGCGATCAGGGTCATGAGCAGCGCGCGGTTGGCCGCAATCACCGGTGGCGGCACCGTCGCGGCAAAGGCCGTTTCGTAGGCGGCGGCGGCCAGTTTCGCCTGGGTGCCGGCCTGCTCGGCCCGGGCGCCCGTCGCACTGATCCACGAAACGTACGGCGCGGCGGCGGCGGCCATCGCTATCGAAGACGGGCCCGTCCAGGGCCCCGTGGTCAGAGTGTCGATCGTGGAGCCGTACGACGCCGCCGTGGACTGCAATTCCGCCGCCAAGTCGTCCCAGGCGACGGCTGCCGCGAACAGCGAAGCCGCCCCCGGACCGAGATACATCCGCCCGGAGTTGATCTCCGGCGGAAGACATCCGAAATCGATCACCTATTCTTCCTTCCGGTCCGTTCGGTCGCCGGGATCCTAACCACGGCTTGATAGCCCCGCCCGCAAAACTGCATAGTTGTTTTGAACGCCATGGGATCCGTCACGCAATTTTCCCTATTCGATGACAAAAGCTCATCCCAAAACGTTTGCTCAGACCCGCTCATCGTGGTGAGAACGTATTCACTGCTTGTTCCAGCCAGATGACCATTGCGTTAAAATCAAAACGCTACAGCGTCATGCGGTCATGTAAGGTCGGTTGTCGAGTGTCACTGTCACGGAGCAACGACCCCGAGTTGCTGCGTTTTGCATTAACCGTGAGGAGTGGCGCTTTTCTCTACCGTTGACTCAAAAAAGTGTCCGAGGATCCCCGGCCGCGGCTTCTTTGACCGTCCGTTCGTCATCGGAAGCTATCGCAGAATAGGGTGACACCTTTTAAGTCCCTAATGTAAGACCCCTATTAAGCCCGTATAAAGTCCCTATTAAGCCATTGGGGCCATGAAGACCGGGTACGCCGATCAACGGCGCCGCGTACGCATAAGTTCGCCGGCGCGGGCCGCGCACGTCGGGCTCTGATCCCCGCCGGCGAAATCGGTGGCCGCCGACCGGCCCGGCAAACCGATCCGGCAACCATGCCCGGACGTGGCATGCGGCGCCGCGGGCAATGGGCGTCGGCAATTCACAGCTAATCATCATCCGATGTTCTCCTAAATTTCACCCCGAAGGGTACGACGCCGTGGCTGTCACCATGCTGATTAGCTGCTGAAGATTTACTGTGAGCCTGCATCCGGCCATTAATGGTGGTTAGCGACACGAACGACCCCGGGAACGGTCCCGGGAAGCGCCAAATCGCTTTGCCGAGCGTTCCGCGAAGGACCGCCCCGGCTTAGTCGAGGGTTAATCCAGCGTTAATCCGTTGCCCGCCCGCGGCGGACGGGTCGCGATGGGACCGCAAGCCGCATTGCCGGATCGACCGCCCGACGGCCGTGCCGGTCGTACCGCCCAGCGGAGCTGCGGCGCACCGTCTCGGTGAGCACAGGTTCGCGCCCCCGGCCGCCTATTGGGTGGCCGGCGGGCCGGGGTGGCCGGGACGGCGGAAGCTGCTCGGCGTGCTCGGCAGCGGCTCTTTTCCAGGCCGCCTAATGCGCGGACCGCATCAGTTGGCAGCCCCCGCCACGCCGCAGGCCGAAGCTGGTCCAGCATTGAAAGCGCTAGCCGAACCGCTGATCGCTCACTTGCTGTTGGCGTTGCTGCTGCCGTCACCGAGTTGCTCGGGGCAGAACGATTGAGCGGCCGCTTCGGTGA
>JAQTVU010000622.1 GCA_028706695.1 Mycobacterium sp. | reverse complement strand
CGCCGGCGCGGAGGTGGGCGACGGCGGCATCGATCAGCAGGCTCGTCTTGCCGGTGCCGGGCCCGCCGAGAACACGCGCCTGCCCACGCGCGCCGGGCGTGAGCACGGCGCGAGCCGCGGGTTGCCAGGTGTTCGACATGGCTGCATGCAACCACGGGGGTACGACATGGGTCACTGGCGCACTTTCGGTCCGGCGCCTACCGTGGGAGGCCGACAAAATCCAAGGACGGTGATCGCCGCGGAAGACACCCAGGAACCGCCACGGAAAAGCACCGGAAAGGCCCAAGGGAGGCCTCCGAGCAAAGAAGGAGGGATCCGATCGTGAACGACGTCGAGGGAATTGTTCCCGGCGACGACGAAGTCCCCGAAGCAGATGCAGCGGAACAGCAGCAAGTCGTCGATCTCGAAGACGAGATCGAGTTGGACAGCGCCTACCTGGAGGCCGACCTAGCAGATCGCGACGCCAACGACGCCGACCTGCTTGACCAGGCCATCATCGTCCCGGTAGTGGACGACTGGGACCAGGCGCAGTAGGGCCCGTTCCCCGCCTGCCGGTGCCTGCAGTGGCAACTGGCACCATCGAGGGGTGAACGCCTACCTTCATGTGCACCGCTACGGCCCGCGGGGGCCGGTACGGGTGCTGGCGATCCATGGGCTGACCGGGCACGGGCAGCGTTGGCAACATCTGGCCGGCTATCTGCCCGGGGTCGGCGTCGCCGCACCCGACGTGCTCGGCCACGGCCGGTCGTCATGGGCGGCGCCGTGGACCATTGACACCAACGTCTCGGCGCTGGCGGCGTTGCTCGAGGCCGAGGCGCCGGTGCTCGTCGTCGGCCACTCCTTCGGCGGGGCGCTAGCGCTGCACTTGGCCGCGGTCCGGCCGGACCGGGTGGCGGGGTTGCTGCTGCTTGACCCCGCGGTCGGGCTGGACGGCGGATGGATGCGGGACGTCGCCGACGCGATGCTTTCCTCCCCAGACTACCCGCACGCCCAGGAGGCCCGCATGGAGAAGGCGACGGGATCGTGGTCTGACGTGGATCCCGCGTTGCTCGAGGCGGAACTCGACGAACACCTCATCGAGCTGCCGAACGGGCGCTGCGGCTGGCGCGTGAGCCTGCCGGCGATGATCTCATACTGGAGCGAGCTCGCCCGCGACGCCGTGCTGCCACCGGCGGGAATGAAAACGACGCTGGTGCGGGCGAAGCAGACCTCGCCGCCCTATGTCGGCGATGAGCTCATCGCGGGGCTGCGGCAACGCCTCGACCCGAATTTCCGGCTGCTGGATTTCGATTGCAACCATATGGTGCCCTACGCCAAACCCGCCGAGGTCGCCGCGCTGATTCGCGAACTGCTCCCGGGGCGTTGACCGTGGCGCCGGTGCGCGATGCGCGGGTCGAGCGGCTACGTTTGCTATGCACGGCCGTCTCCCGCAGGCGGCGGTGTCACCCATGGTGACAACGCCGCCCCCACAGGGCTTTCCGGCCCGCGCGCAGACGATCGGATCATCTGCACTGACTCCCCGGATCTGCCGTGGCATCGGGGGATTACCGCCTCCGGGCGCCGCCTCACGCCCGCGCGCCCGTCAGCTTGAACTGCTGCGCCGAGGGAGTGGTCGCATCCACAGCCGGATCGCGCCAGTGCGTCTTAACAACTACTCGCAACATCTCATACCAGCTTGCCCACGTCCTGCGCGTTGGGTCGGGCTGCCCAACAAGAGTGCCCAACAAGAGCGGGAGGGCTCAGTCAACCGGCACACCAACACCATCCGGTGGTGGCCTCTGCTGAACGAGCGGCACCCGGCCCAACCCCGGCCACACCACGCCCGCAGCGTGGACGTCGCGGGGCCAGCCGAAAACAACCGGCACCCAAGCCGATTGGCACCGCATGACCCAGGGTCCCGGAATAGTCGCATTTCATCAGGTCAGTACCAGTTCGAGGGCGTGATCTGGGTGTCTGGCGTGGTGGCGGACGCCGGCGGCGATGTTCTCCCACCCGGCGATCCGCAGCATGCCGATCGCGAGGTTGCGACAGGTGGCCATCACCCGTGGCGCTTGCCCGGTGCGTACCTGCGATCCGTCCTCACCGAAGATCACGTCCCGAATCCGGTGCAAGCGGTTTTCTATACCCCAGTGACCTTGCACCCAGTCGGCAAGTCGGCACGGCGGCGCGTCGGTGTGGCTGGCGGAGGTGATCGGGTAGACGACTTCGACGGTTTTGGTTCCTTTGGCGGTGACGGTGCGGCGAAGTTGGGCGACCTGGGCCGCGCCGGGAAAGTCGATCCAGTCGGGAACGTCGGCGACCTTGATCGTGCGGGTGATCCGCCGGCCGCGGTCAGCAGTTCTTGCCGTGTGCGCGGGTATGTCCTTCCACGGCAGCTTCTTGAGCTTGTGGTGCAGGCTGGGCATGTTCGCCTTCACCGTGAACACGTAGTCCCCACCTGCTCCGGTGATGGCGGCGGCGGTGTCGATCTGGGTGTGCATCGCGTCCAGAGTCACCACCGCGCCGTTGAGATCAAGGTTCTTCAACAG
>JAQTVU010000041.1 GCA_028706695.1 Mycobacterium sp. | reverse complement strand
CAGCCATCCGGCCCGGCGGCGCACATCGAGGTCCACACTCACGTCGACATCATCGGCATTGATCGTCATGCCCAAAGTGGTTCCCGTCCGCCGGACAACGAAACGCGACGACGTCCCGGCACACCCGGGCCCGGGCAGGCGTCCCGCGGTCAAGACCGCTGGTGAGGACGCGCGCCGCTACGCCCAATCCCACACCGACATGTCGCCGCGCGGATAGCTGGTGCACACGTCGGTCGCCTTGGCGACGACGCCCTTGTTGTTGTAGAAGATCTTGAACTTGTTGGGCCACGCCGCCCACACCGCGGGGCCCGTCTTGCCGCCGTCATAGAAGTGCTCGGAGTAGTCCCGGCGCTCGGCCGGCGACATGGCGAAGAACCGGTGCATCTCATCCTGGACGTACTGGTGCTCGACCGGATGGTTGTTGTAGTCGATCATGTAGCGCTGGTAGTACACCGGGCTGGTGTCCCGGACGGCGGCCAGATACTGCTCGGCGTCACAGGTGGTGGCGATCATCCGCCGCGGAATCGGGAAGTCGTCCGTGGAATCGGCGACGGCGTTCGGGCAGGCCGCCCCGGCGATGCCCAGAGCGAGAACAACGGCGCCTGCGCGCAGGCCAGAATTCAGCCAAGACATGGTTTTTACGGTAACACCTTCCGGGTCGCGGCGTGGGGCGCCGGTGTCGCCGACGGGTGCGGGTTTACTTCGTTCCTCGTTGCGGCAGATGCCGGCAATCGCCGATCTCGCCAGTAAAGTTCGGGTGGCCAGGTCAGCACAGACCCCGGCGAGGTCCGCGGCGAGCGGTGGGCCGGGCGACGTCTTCCCGGCCGGCCGGTAGCGCCGGCTGCTGATCAGCCGGTACCTGCTCGGCGGATCACCGGGCAACCGCGTCGGGGATTGTGCGACCACTCGGTTAAGGCGCTGCATCACGGGAACTAGTCGAGAACTACGGTTTACAGGTAGCCGTGGCTGGCACCGCATTAACCTTTGTTTCCTCGCATCAATGCTGCGAAGCATGAGGGGAGACGGGTATGCCGTTCGTTGTCACGACGCCGGATTCGCTGGCGGCGGCAGCGCAAGACCTGGCGAGCCTTCATTCAACGCTAAGCGAGGCGGCGGCGACCGCGGCCGCACCGACGACCGCGATGGCGGCGGCCGCCCGTGATGAGGTCTCGATCGGGATCGCCGCACTGTTCGGTCGGTTCGGCCAGGAATACCAGGCGTCGAGTGCCCAGGCGCGGGCATTTCACCAACAGTTCGTCGATTCCCTGGATGCCGGCGCGGGCGCATATCGCAACGCTGAGGTCGCTGCACAGCAAACTTTGGCCAATGCCGCGAACGCTTCCGCCGGCGCCGTGCTGCAAAGCGGGACCGGAGCCGCGGGCGGGCAGGCCCTCATCAACGGCATCGAGGCGTTTCTCAGCAGCCCCAGCGGCAGGGCGATGCAGGCCCCGTATCGGAACCTGATCGCCAACACCACCGCCAACGTGCGAGCAATCGGCGCCACCTGGGCTAACAGCAGTGGAGCTGCTCTGCTGCAAGCAGTTGTGACGCAGCCCGACTATCCGCAGACAATCCTCAGTGGGCTGGCAACCGGAAATTTGGCGCCACTCGGTACCGAGTCCCTGCAGCTGGCGCACGGCTATGCCGCCGTGACGCAGGGCCTGGCCGTGCCGCTTTCGGTGTCGGTAACCTCCCTGGGTCCGACGGGCGCATCGCTTGCGGTCGGGGCCGGGGTGCAACAGCTGTTGGCGTTCGACGCGCTCGGTGCACCGGTCAATGCGGCCCTCGCGCTCCAAGCAAGCAGCTCGGCGTTCGTCGGCGCACTGGCGGCCGGGAATCCCACGGCGGCGATGATCACACTCGTTGACGCCCCTGCCAATATCGCCAACGGGTTCCTCAACGGCGAGACGGTCGTATCGCTGGGATTGACGCTGCCGGGACTATCCGTGATCGCCAATGTTCCGTTCTACGGCATCCTCGCGCCCGTTCAGCCGCTCTTCTCGATGACCGCGACCGTACCCGGTTTTTCGCTACTGCCAACTCTCACCGTCACCGGCCCGGAGGTCGGAGGCCTTATTCCCGGTGTGGCGAACTATGTGCTGCCGTAACTTCTCGCCACATGCGTTCCGCCTGCCGAGCCGTCGTACTGGGAACACTCGAGACCTCAAGTGACATGGCAAGCCTCAGTTCAGGCGTGGCGTTTCGGTGCGGTGCGCAACGAGGGCTCGGCGCCGGCGCCGCGTCGACCACCGGATCAGCGCGGCGACCGCGACGGCGGCCAACGCCGCGAGCAGGTAGTGCTCGTATCGCCCGAACGTGGCGTAGATGGTGCCGATTCGGTTCTCGGCCAGATACCCGGTGAGCACCCACAGGCTTACCCACGCCGCCGCGCCCAGCACGTTGTAGCCGAGGAATCGCCACCACGACATTCCGGCGATGCCGGCCACGATGCCGTTGGCCTGCCGCAGGCCGTCGACGAACCGCGCGACCGGCACGACGATGTTGCCGTGGCGGGCGAAGAAGCGCTCCGCCGCGGCCAGTCGGTGCTCGGTCAGCCCAACGTATCGCCCGATCCGCAATGCCAGCCGCCGGCCGCCGAAATGGCCGATGGCGTAGCCGAGATTGTCCCCGGCGACCGCGGCCAGCACCCCCAACGCCAGCACCGCAGCCAGGCTCAGCGTGCCGGTGCCCGCATAGATGCCGGCTGCGATCAGGATGGTCTGTCCCGGTGCGGGGATCCCGAAGCCCTCCACCGCGACCAGGCCTACCACCGCCGCGTAGCCGTACCGGTCAAGAGCCGGCGCGATCGACTGCAGAAACCCCGGCAGCTGGGCTGACATCCCTGTGTGATGCCCATGCCCGACTGCTCATAAACGACGGATCCGGCCGCGCCGCGACCGGCCGGCGCGGGTCAGGACCTACCCGGGAACAGCATCCGCTGCAAGAAGGTGTAACTGAGCGCCGACTTGAACGCCAGTTGCTCGTTGTCGGCCGCGCCGGCGTGCCCGCCCTCGATGTTCTCGTAGTACCAGACCCGGTGGCCGGCGGCCTCGAGCGCGGCCGCCATCTTGCGGGCATGCCCCGGGTGCACCCGATCATCGCGGGTCGACGTGGTGATCAGCACCGGCGGGTATTGTCGGGTCGTTGAAATGTTCTGGTACGGCGAGTATTCGGAGATGAATTTCCAGTCCTCGGGGTTGTCCGGGTCGCCGTACTCGGCCATCCAGGACGCGCCGGCCAGCAACAGGTGGTAGCGCTTCATGTCCAGCAGCGGCACATCGCAGACCAGCGCGCCGAACTTCTCCGGGTACCGGGTCAGCATGATGCCCATCAGCAGCCCGCCGTTGCTGCCCCCGCGGGCGCCCAGCCGCTCGACCGTCGTGATGCCGCGGTGCACCAGATCGGTTGCCACCGCGGCGAAGTCCTCGGCCACCTTGTGCCGGCCCGCGCGCATCGCCTGGGTGTGCCAGCCGGGTCCGTACTCGCCGCCACCGCGGATGTTGGCCACCACGTAGGTGCCGCCGCGGGCCAGCCACAGTCGGCCCAGCACGCCGTCGTAGGCCGGCGTCCTGGACGACTCGAATCCGCCGTAACCGCTCAACAGGGTGGGCCCGGGACCGTCGGCGGCGCCCGGACGCACCACGAAATACGGGATCGACGTTCCGTCCGCCGATGCCACGAAATACTGTGCCACCGTGATGTTTTCGGCGTCGAAGCACGATGGGGCGGACTTGACCCGCTCGAGTGGCCCGGCAGCGGTGCCGCGCAGCAGCCGCGACGGCGCGGTGAATCCGCTGGAGTCGAGGAAGAATTCGTCGCCGCGGTCGTCGGCGGCGGCGACGACGGTGTTGGTGGCCGCCGGGATGCCCGTGACCGGTTCGCGCCGCCAGTCGCCCGGCGTGGCGATCTCCATGCGGCTGGCCACGTCGGCCAATGTGACGATCAGCAGGCAGTCGCGCGTCCAGGCGTGGTGATACAGCGCGGTGTGTTCGTCGGGCTGGAACACAACTCGAAATTGCGCTGTGCCGGAAAGGAATTCATCGTAGTTGGCGGCGATCAGCGAGCCCGCGGAGTAGGTTTCGGGGCCCCGGTGCCAGTCGCTGCGAAGCTCGACCAACAACCAGTCGCGGTGGGTCGACACGCTGGCATCGCTGGGCGTGTCGACGCGGATGAGCTCCGGGCCGCGCAGCTCGTAGAGCTCTTCGTTCCAGAAGTCCATGGCGCGGACCAGTAGGGTGCGCTCGAAGCCCGGTGTCCGGTCCACCGACGCGCAGACGCGCACGTCGGAGCGGCTGCCCTCGAAGACGGTCTCCGCCTCGGTCAGCGCTGTGCCCCGGCGCCAGCGCTTGAGCACACGTGGGTAGCCCGATTCGGTGAGCGAGTCGGGACCGAAATCGGTGCCCACCAGCACGGTGTCCGGGTCGGCCCAGACGACCTGCGACTTGGCCTCCGGTAGCGTGAACCCGCTGGCGTCGAATTGGCGTGTGATCATGTCGAATTCACGTACGATGCACGCATCCGAGCCGCCCCGGGAAAGGCCGATCAGCGCACGCGTGTGGTCGGGTTCGATGACGCCGGCGCCCGCCCACACCCATTTCTCGCCGTCCGCGCGACCCAGCTGGTCGACGTCGATCAGCGGGTCCCACTCGGGGGAGTCGGTGCGGTAGCTTTCCAGCGTGGTGCGCCGCCACAGACCGCGCGGGTTGGCGGCGTCGCGCCAGAAGTTGTAGAGGAATTCCCCGCGGCGCAGCACGTAGGGAATCCGGGCATCGGTGTCGAGCACCTCGAGCGCCTCGGCGCGCATCCGCGCGAACCGCTCGTCGCAGAATTGGGAAATCGTCGGCGCATTTCGCGCCCTGACCCAATCCAGCGCGTCGTCGCCGGTGAGGTTCTCGAGCCACAGGTAGGGGTCCGGTTGCGGCGGCATAGCTGCCATTGTGGCCCGGGCGGTAATGTGAGGTCTGTTACACGGGGCCGAACAGGGAGCCGAGCAGATGACTGTGTTCGAACGTCCGGGTTCTGCCCGGGCGCTGATGTCGTATGAATCGCGCTATCAGAACTTCATCGGGGGCGAGTGGGTCGTGCCGGTGCACGGCCGCTATTTCGAGAACCCGACGCCGGTGACCGGGCAGACCTTCTGTGAGGTCGCCCGCTCCGACGAGGCCGACGTCGACCGGGCGCTCGAGGCCGCGCATGCGGCCGCACCCGCCTGGGGCAAGACCCCGCCGGCGAACCGCGCGGCGATCCTGAACAAGATCGCCGACCGCATCGAGGAGAACACCGCCGCCCTGGCGGTGGCCGAGGTGTGGGACAACGGCAAGCCGGTGCGCGAGGCGCTGGCCGCCGACATTCCACTGGCGGCCGACCACTTCCGCTACTTCGCCGGGGCCATCCGCGCGCAGGAGGGTGCGCTGTCGCAGATCGACGAGGACACCGTGGCCTACCACTTCCACGAGCCGCTCGGGGTGGTGGGGCAGATCATCCCGTGGAACTTCCCGATCCTGATGGCCGCCTGGAAACTGGCGCCGGCGCTGGCGGCCGGTAACGCGGTGGTGCTCAAACCCGCCGAGCAGACCCCGGCGTCGGTGCTCTACCTGATGTCGCTGATCGGCGATTTGCTGCCGCCGGGAGTCGTCAACGTGGTCAACGGGTTCGGCGCCGAGGCGGGCAGGCCGCTGGCATCGAGCAACCGGATCGCCAAGGTCGCGTTCACCGGGGAAACCACCACCGGGCGCCTGATCATGCAGTACGCCTCCCAGAATCTGATCCCGGTCACCCTCGAGCTCGGCGGCAAGAGTCCCAACATCTTCTTCTCCGACGTGATGGCCGCCCACGACGCCTTCCAGGACAAAGCGCTCGAAGGGTTCACCATGTTCGCCCTCAATCAGGGCGAGGTGTGCACCTGCCCGTCGCGCAGCCTGATCCAGGCCGACATCTACGACGAGTTCCTGGAGCTGGCCGCGATCCGGACCAAGGCCGTCCGTCAGGGCGACCCGCTGGACACCGAGACGATGCTGGGCTCGCAGGCCTCCAACGACCAGTTGGAAAAGGTGTTGTCCTACATCGAGATCGGCAAGGAGGAGGGTGCCAAGCTCATCACCGGCGGCGAGCGCGCCGAGCTCGGCGGCGACCTGTCCGGCGGTTTCTACATGCAGCCGACAATCTTCGCCGGCGACAACAACATGCGCATCTTCCAGGAGGAGATCTTCGGGCCGGTGGTGTCGGTGACGTCATTCGTCGACTACGACGACGCCGTCTCGATCGCCAACGACACCCTCTACGGGCTGGGCGCGGGCGTGTGGAGCCGCGACGGCAACACCGCCTACCGGGCCGGCCGCGACATCCAGGCCGGCCGGGTGTGGGTCAACTGCTACCATGTGTACCCCGCGCACGCCGCGTTCGGCGGCTACAAGCAGTCCGGGATCGGCCGGGAGAACCACAAGATGATGCTCGACCACTACCAGCAGACCAAGAACCTCATGGTGTCCTACTCCGACAAGGCGCTCGGTTTCTTCTGATGGTTCCGGCTCCTGTGGCACGGGTGGTGATCACCGCCGCCGCCGCCGAACTGCTGGCCCGGCTGCAGGAACGCCACGGCCCGGTGATGTTCCACCAGTCCGGCGGCTGCTGCGACGGGTCCTCGCCCATGTGCTATCCGCGCGGCGACTTCCTCGTCGGCGACCGTGACGTGTTGCTGGGCGTGCTGGACGTCGGGGCCGACGGGGTGCCGGTGTGGATCTCCGGCCCGCAGTATGAGACCTGGAAGCACACCCAGCTGATCATCGACGTGGTGCCGGGCCGCGGCGGAGGATTCAGCCTGGAGGCGCCGGAAGGGGTGCGGTTCCTGTCCCGTGGCCGCGTCTTCACCGACGAGGAGCAGGCGCGGCTGCACGCCGCGCCGGTCATCGTCGGCGCGGCCTACGAGCGCGGCGAACGCCCGCCGGGCCGGGGCCAGGTGGTGGCACTCGCCAAGGCGGCGGACGGCAACGGAATCCGGTAGCGCGATGACGCCAGTAAGGTCGTCAACGTGATCCCGCTGCCTCGCTCCTGGTTGCTGGCCGCGGCCATGCTGACTGGCTGCGCGGCGGGGTTGCTGGCGGGGGTGGCATTCACCGTCGTCCATGCCAGGATCCGCCCGGACGTCGCGATCGCCCTAGTGGCCGGGGTCCCCAGCGTGGTGGGGCTGACCACCATCCTGCTCGCCCGACGTCGGTGGGTCACGATGCTGGGCGCGTTCGTCCTGGCGATCGCGCCGGGTTGGTTCGGTGTACTCGTCGCCTTGCAGGTGGCCTCCGGTGGCTGACGACCGCGACCCCGAGTCGAATCCGGGGACCGCGCCGTTCGTCCCCGATTTCTCCGATGGCGAGGACACCGGGTCATGGGTCCCGGATTTCACCCATCCCGAGGACACCGGCCCGCAGCCGCTGCCCGCCAGCACCGTGCCGGGGATGCCGAAGCGCGACGGTGACCCCGGGCCCGACGAGGAATCGCGGCCCGATCCGGCCGGCGCGCCGGTGCAGTCGGTCACCGTCCCCGGCCGCTACTTCTACCTGAAGTGGTGGAAGCTGCTGCTGGTGCTCCTCGGCGTTTGGGTGGCGGCCGCCTGGGCGGGCCTGGGCCTGTTCTATTGGTGGTACCACAGCACCGACAAGACGCCGCCGGTGTTCGCGGTGCTGGTCTACGTGGTGGCGTGCGCCGTGGGCGGGGTGATGCTGGCGATGGCGCAGGGCCGGCCGCTGGTCTCGGCGCTGTCGGTCGCGGTGATGTCCGGCCCGTTCGCCTCCGTCGCCGCCGCGGCGCCGCTGTACGGCTATTACTACTGCACGCACACCGGCCACTGCGTCGTCGGGCTCATTCCGTATTAACGCCGCGCCCGGGCGGCCGTTAGGGTAGGGGCCGTGACCCATTATGACGTCGCCGTCCTCGGAGCCGGCCCCGGTGGATATGTCGCAGCCATCCGCGCCGCACAGCTCGGCCTGAACACCGCGATCGTCGAACCCAAATACTGGGGTGGAGTCTGCCTCAACGTCGGTTGCATCCCCTCCAAGGCGTTGCTGCGCAACGCCGAGCTCGTGCACGTCTTCACCAAGCAGGCCAAGACGTTTGGCCTCAACGGCGAGGTGACTTTCGACTACGGGGCCGCCTACGATCGCAGCCGCAAAGTGGCCGAGGGCCGCGTCGCGGGCGTGCACTTCCTGATGAAGAAGAACAAGATCACCGAGATCCACGGCTACGGCAGATTCACCGATGCCAACACGTTGTCGGTCGCGTTGAATGACGGTGGCACCGAAACCGTCACCTTCGACAACGCCATCATCGCCACCGGCAGCAGCACCCAGCTGGTGCCCGGGACGTCGCTGTCGGCCAACGTGGTCACCTACGAGCAACAGATCATGTCTCGGGAGTTGCCCGAGTCGATCGTCATCGCCGGGGCGGGGGCGATCGGCATGGAGTTCGGCTACATCCTGCGCAACTACGGCGTGGACGTCACCATCGTGGAGTTCCTGCCGCGCGCGCTGCCCAACGAGGACGTCGACGTCTCCAAGGAGATCGAGAAGCAGTTCAAGAAGTTGGGCATCAAGATCCTCACCGGCACCAAGGTCGAGTCCGTCACCGACACCGGCTCCGGGGTGACGGCGGCCGTCAGCAAGGACGGCGAGCCGGAACAGCTCAAGGCCGCAAAAGTGTTGCAGGCCATCGGTTTTACGCCAAACGTCGAGGGCTACGGGCTGGAGACGGCCGGCGTCGCGCTCACCGACCGCAAGGCCATCGGCATCAACGAGTACATGCGCACCAGCGTGCCCCACATCTACGCCATCGGTGACGTCACCGCGTTCCTGATGCTGGCTCACGTCGCCGAGGCCATGGGCGTGGTGGCGGCCGAAACCATCGCCGGCGCAGACACTTTGCCGCTCGGCGACTGCCGCATGTTGCCCCGCGCGACGTTCTGCCAGCCTCAGGTCGCAAGCTTCGGGCTCACCGAGCAGCAAGCCCGCGACGAAGGCCACGACGTCGTGGTGGCCAAGTTTCCGTTCGCCGCCAACGGTAAGGCGCATGGCCTGGGCGACCCCACCGGCTTCGTCAAGCTGGTCGCCGATGCCAAGCACGGCGAACTGCTGGGCGGGCATCTGATCGGTCCCGACGTGTCCGAACTGCTGCCCGAGCTGACGCTGGCGCAGAGGTGGGACCTGACCGCTACCGAGCTGGCCCGCAACGTGCACACCCATCCGACCCTGTCCGAGGCGCTGCAGGAGTGCTTTCACGGCCTGACCGGCCACATGATCAACTTCTGATGGCAGCGGCGTGACGATGCGCGGTGACACCATGCTCGGTGCCCTCGGCGGCGCGGCCACCGGTTACATCCTGTGGCTGCTGGCCTTCTCGATCGGGGATGACACCACGACGGTGAGCCGATGGGCCCCGCCGGTGCTGGCGCTGGCGGTCGTGCTCGGTGCCGGCGCCGTGGTCTGGGCCTGGTGGCTGCGGCGGCGCCGCAAGCACCCGTGGGCGGCGTTCGCGGCCGCGCTGCCGATACCGCCGGTGACCCTGACGCTGGCCGTGCTGGCCGACCTCTACCTGTAGCAGCGATCGGTAGCAACCATGCAGCAACCCGCAGCTAGTGGTATAGCTCGAAATTAATTGACAGTATTTAGCGTTGCGCGTGCTCGCGCAACTTTGGCCAGGATCGATTCGGCGGTGGCAGTCCACACGTAGGGCTTGGGGTCGTCGTTGTGGGCGTCGATGTATTCCTGGA
>JAQTVU010000040.1 GCA_028706695.1 Mycobacterium sp. | reverse complement strand
CGGCGCGCAGGCCGTCGCGGCGCAACGGGTTGAGGTCGTAGTCGTCGTAGTCGATGTCATCGGCATCGATGTGCTCGGGCACGGCCAGGTACACGGCCCCCGGGCGTTCGGCCTCGGCGACCTTGAACGCCTTGCGAAACATCTCGGGGATGGCGCGCACGGTCGGCACGGCGGCGGACCAGCGGGTGATGGGCGCGAACATCGCCTTCAGGTCGACGTACTGGTGCGATTCCTTGTACTCGCGGTCGTGGCCGACCTGCGCGGAGATCGCGACCAGCGGTGTGCTGTTGGTGGTGGCGTCGGCGACACCGAGCTGCATGTTGATCGCGCCGGGACCCAAGGTGGTCGACACCGCCGCCGCCCGGCCGGTGACGCGCCCGTACATCTCGGCCATGAACGCCGCGCCCTGCTCGTGCCGGGTGAGCACGAAGCGGATGTCCGACGCGGCCAGCGCCTGCACAAAACGGATGTTCTCCTCGCCCGGCAGCCCGAAAACGACGGAAACCCCCTCGTTTTCCAGGCACTTGACCATCAGCTGAGCGGCTTTACTCATCCGGCACCTCCCTCACCGTCACGATAGTGGCAGGCTGGGTATCAGACGTTTGGAAACCGATCCGCGACCGAAGGATGTCAGCGTGCCCATCGCCACGATCAACCCGGCCACCGGCGAGACAATCAAGACGTTCACCCCGGCAACCGACGATGAAGTCGAGGCGGCGATAGCCCGGGCCTACGAACGCTTCCACGACTACCGGTGCACCAGTTTCGCCCAGCGCGCCCGGTGGGCCAACGCCACCGCCGACCTGCTGGAGGCCGAGGCCGAAGACACCGCGGCCATGATGACCCAGGAGATGGGTAAGACGCTGACCGCGGCCAAGGCCGAGGTGATGAAGTGCGCCAAGGGTTTTCGCTACTACGCCGAGAACGCCGAGAAATTCTTGGCCGACGAGCCCGCCGACGCCGGCAGGGTCAACGCGCAAAAGGCCTACAGCCGCTACCAGCCACTCGGGGTGGTGCTGGCCGTGATGCCGTGGAACTTTCCCCTGTGGCAGGCCGTCCGGTTCGCGGCGCCCGCGCTGATGGCCGGCAATGTCGGCGTCCTCAAGCATGCGTCGAATGTCCCGCAGTGCGCGCTGTACCTGGCCGACGCGATCGGCCGCGGCGGCTTCCCGGAGGGCTGCTTCCAGACGCTGCTGATTCCCGCCAGCGCCGTCGAAACCATCCTGCGCGACCCCCGCGTCGCGGCGGCGACCCTCACCGGCAGCGAACCGGCCGGTCAGTCCGTCGGCGCCATCGCCGGTGACGAGATCAAGCCGACGGTGCTCGAACTCGGCGGCAGCGACCCGTTCATCGTGATGCCGTCGGCGGACCTGGACGAGGCGGTCAAGACCGCGGTCACCGCGCGGGTCCAGAACAACGGCCAGTCCTGCATCGCCGCCAAACGGTTCATCGTCCACGCCGACATCTACGACGCCTTCGTCGACAAGTTCGTCGAGCGGATGCGGGCGCTGCGCGTCGGCGACCCGACCGACCCGGACACCGACGTCGGCCCGCTGGCCACCGAGTCCGGCCGCGACGGGGTAGCCAAGCAGGTGGCGGACGCCGCGGCGGCCGGCGCGGTGATCCGCTGCGGCGGCGAGCGCCCGGACGGGCCCGGGTGGTTCTATCCGCCGACGGTGGTCACCGACATCACCAAGGACATGGCCCTCTACACCGAGGAGGTGTTCGGGCCGGTGGCCTCGGTGTACCGCGCCGAGAACATCGACGAGGCCATCGAGATCGCCAACGGCACGACGTTCGGGTTGGGTTCCAACGCCTGGACCAACGACGACGCCGAGCAGCAGCGTTTCATCGACGACATCGAGGCCGGGCAGGTCTTCATCAACGGGATGACGGCGTCCTACCCGGAATTGCCGTTCGGCGGCGTCAAGCGGTCCGGCTACGGGCGCGAGCTCGCGGGCCTGGGGATCCGGGAGTTCTGCAACGTCAAGACCGTCTGGATCGGGTCTGCCGGCGAAGGGTCCGCCGCCGGCAGCAAGAAGGTCGAGTAACCGCCCGATCCGGCGCGAGGATCGCGGGCTGGCCGGGGCCGGCGGGTCCACGCCGCCGTTTCGGGGTGCCAGGACCCGGATCGGGCCGGCCTGAAGCTGCCGGCGACCTCGGCGAACGCACCGATCCGATAGGTGTTCCAGCGGCACTCGGCGGTGCCGTAAGCGGCGCTGTCGGCGGCCCGCGCCGACCACTTAGCATCGGTGGCGTGGCGCAGTTCGACACCGTTCGCGGCCCCATCGACACCGCCCACCTGGGCGTGACGCTCATGCACGAGCACGTGTTCATCATGACCACCGAGATCGCGCTGAACTATCCGGAAGCCTGGGGCGACGAGGAACAGCGGGTGTCCGACGCCATCGCCCGGCTCACCGAGCTGAAGGCCCGCGGCGTGGACACCATCGTGGATCTCACCGTGATCGGGCTGGGCCGGTATCTACCGCGCATCGCGCGGGTGGCGGCGGCCACGGAGCTCAACATCGTTGCGGCCACGGGTCTTTACACCTACAACGACGTGCCGTTCTACTTCCACTACCTGGGCCCCGGCGCCGAGCTGGGCGGCCCGGAGATCATGACCGACATGTTCGTCCGCGACATTCAACAGGGCATCGCGGACACCGGCATCAAGGCCGCAATCCTCAAGTGCGCCACCGACACGCCAGGCGTCACCCCGGGTGTCGAGCGGGTGCTGCGTGCCGTGGCCCAGGCGCACCTACGCACCGGGGTGCCGATCTCCACGCACACGCACGCCGGGCTGCGCCGCGGACTGGACCAGCAACGCATCTTCGCCGAAGAGGGCGTCGACCTGAGCCGGGTGGTGATCGGCCACTCCGGCGATACCACCGACGTCGGCTACCTCACCGAGCTGATCGCCGCCGGCTCCTATCTCGGGATGGATCGGTTCGGCCTGGACGCCGTCCTGTCCTTCGAGGATCGGGTGGACACCGTGGCGAAGATGTGCGAGCGCGGGCACGCCGACAAGATGGTGTTGTCGCACGACGCCAACTGCTACTTCGACGCGCTGCCGGAGTCGTTGTCGTCGGCGGCGCTGCCGAACTGGCACTACCTGCACATCCACAACGACGTGATCCCCGCGCTCAGGCAGCGCGGGGTCACCGACGAGCAACTGCACACGATGCTCGTCGACAACCCGCGCCGCATCTTCGAACGCCAGGGCGGCTACGCGTGACGGAACCGGTCCCGCCGATCGGCACGCAGATCTCGGCGCTGGCGCACTCGCTGCACAGACGAGCCCGCCCGGCCGCGAGTTCGTCGAGGTCATAGAGGTCATAGAGGTCATAGAGGTCATAGACATCCCGTTGCGCGACAATGACGCCGGCAAGGCGCGGCGGTCGACGGCACACGCCGATGTCATGGCGCGATCACGTCCGCCTCCGTGTCGATGACCTGCGAAGCCTCACCCGGCTTGTTGCGTTTTTCCCAGCGCCGCAACGCTTCCCGGCAGGGCGACTCGACCAGGGCATAGCTGACGGCGGCGATCGCGAAACCGAAGATCAGTGTCAGGGCCAGCACTTGTGCCATCCGGCCGGTGAACGCGAACGTCCCGATCACCGGGAAGACCATCGCCAGCGCGGCCAGATGCCAGATGAAAAGGCCGTAGGACCACCGCCCCAGGGTCACCATGGCGGTGCTGCCCAGCAGCCGGTGCGGAGTGTCCACCCGGTCCAGCACCAACGGCGCCAGCAGCGCGAAGGCGACCAGCGCGCCCATTGCCGTCTTCACCGCGAACTGCCCGGGGCTGCCCGGGATGAGGCCCTCCGGGCCGGCCAGCGGCGAGGCCGCCACCAGGTAGGCCAGCACCGCGATCGCGACCATGGGCACCCGCCGCCGCGCCAGCCGGTGCGGCCACCCGATGTCGCTGTGCGCCCACTCCGCCAGCACTATGCCCGCGGCGAACCAGGAGAAGAATGCCGGCGGCCAGTCGAGCGGATTGACACCGGAGCCCGCGCCCACCGGCAGCCAGCCCCACGCCCAGCTGAGGGCGCCCAGCGCGGCGATCGCCGGGACCCGGGCGCGGACCGGGACGCGGCGGGCCAGCAACGCGAGAACCGGCAACACCAGGTAGAAGCTGACCTCGACGGCCAGGCTCCACATCTGGGTCAGCCCGCCGGTCAGGGTCAGCGGCACATAGATCTGGGTGAGCGTCAGATTGGCCAACCACACCGTCAGGCTGGCGTGGTCGGCGTCGGGCAGCAGGGACAGGATCGCAACGACGGCCACCACATAGGCCGGCATGATGCGGACCGCCCTGGACCGCAGGTAGTGGCCGGTGCGGGGACGCGGGCCCAGGCCACGCGCCGCCGCGGCGTGGCCGCGCCACAGCAAGAAACCCGACAATGCGAAGAACACCGCGACGGCCAGGTCGAAGCGGCTGAACAGCCGGCCGTCCACCCCGCTGGAGTGTCCGGTCTGGAAGGCGACGTGGGTGACGACCACGCCGATGGCCGCGCACGCGCGCATGCCCTCCACGGCGGGCAGGAAGCCGCGCACCCCGCCCACCATCCGTTCCTCGCTCACCAACACAGTCTGCCCCGGCCGGCCGGCCGGGTATTTCGAGCACAGCAACCCCGATGGACGTGGCGCAGGTTCATCTGCCGGGACTCCGCGCCCTGCTGTTAGGGTCAAACGGGTTTGCGTCGCCGCCTTGGCCAGGGCGCCGCGGCGGACGGGCTTGGCGACTTCGGGGACCATCAGGAGGGCACAGCGACGTGAACCGGGCAGTCATGTTGCGGTTCGCCGCATGCGGGATCATCGGACTCGGGGCCGCCCTGCTGATTGCCGCGCTGCTGCTGTCCACCTACACCAGCAGCAGGATCGCCAAGATCCCGCTGGACATCGACACCACCCTGGTCGGCGACGGCACCGCGGCCCGGGCGCTGGACTTCGCCTCCTTGTCCGCCGACCACGTCGTCGTCAACCAGAACGTGCCGGTGGTGGATCAGCAGCAGATCACCGTCGAGTCGCCGGCCAATGCCGAGGTGGTCACGCTGCAGGTCGGCAGCACGCTTCGGCGCACCGACAAGCAAAAAGACAGCGGCCTGCTGCTGGCGATCGTCGACACCGTCACGCTCAACCGCAAGACGGCGATGGCCGTCTCCGACGACGCCCGCCCCGGCGGCTCGGTGCAGAAGCCGCGCGCCTTCAATGACGACAACCCGCCCACGGCGATCGCGCTGCGCCACGAGGGGCTGTCCTACCGGTTCCCGTTCCACACCGAGAAGAAGACCTACCCTTATTTCGACCCGATCGCGCAGAAGATGTTCGACGCCAACTACGACGGCCAGGACGACGTCAACGGCCTCAAGACGTACCGCTTCACGCAGAACGTGGGCTACAACGCCGACGGCAAGCTGGTGGCTCCCGTGGTGTACCCGTCGCTGTATCCCGGCGACGAGGACGGCAAAGTCAGCGCCCCGGCGGCGATGTGGGGCGTTTCCGGCGATCCGGGCGAGCAGATCACCATGACCCGCTACTATGCCGCGCAGAAAACATTCTGGGTGGACCCGGTTTCGGGAACCATCGTGAAGAAGGCCGAGCACGCCAACCATTACTACGCCCGTGACCCGCTCAAGCCGGAGGTGACGCTGGTCGACTACCGGGTCACCTCCAACGAGGAAACCGTGGAGTCACAGGTCAACGCGGCGCGCGACGAACGCGACCGGCTGGCGCTGTGGTCACGGGTGCTGCCGATCACCTTCACCGCGGTCGGTGTGATCGCGCTGGTCGGCGGTGCACTGCTGGCGTCGTTCGGCCTGCGGACCGAGCGGGCGCTGCCCGAGCCCGGCCTGGACTCCGGCGCCGAGGAGTTCTTCGGCCGCGGGGCCGAGGAGCCCGTGCCCGGCGCCGAGGCCGAAACCGAGAAGCTGCCCACTCAGCGTCCCGGTATGCGCGAAGAGGCCGGCCCGCCCACGCCGCCCCCGGGGAAGCCGCCCGACGCCGAACCGGGCGAGCCCGATCCGCCGTCCCCGCCCGATCGGGAGTAGCCGGCGGACGTGCGCTGGACCCGACCCGGCTACCCGCTGCTCCTGGCGCTGCTGGTGGCCGGCCCGTTGGGCAAGCCGGGCTACCTGCTGCTGCGCGACGCGGTGTCCACGCCGCGGTCATACCTTTCCGACAGCGCCCTCGGGCTGACCTCGGCCCCGCGCGCCACGCCGCAGGATTTCGCGGTGGCGCTGGCCTCTCATGTCGTCGACGGCGGCGTCGTGGTGAAGGCGCTGCTGGTGGTGGGGCTGTGGCTGGCCGGCTGGGGTGCGGCCCGGCTGACCGCGGCGGCGCTGCCGTCGGCGGGCGCCCCCGGACAGTTCGTCGCGGCCACGCTGGCGATCTGGAACCCCTACGTGGCCGAACGGCTCCTGCAGGGCCACTGGAGCCTGCTGGTCGGCTACGGCTGCCTGCCCTGGGTCGCGACGGCGATGCTCGAGATGCGCTCGGCCGACACCCTTGGTGGCCCGTTGGCGCTGGTCTTCTGGATCGCGCTGGCCGGCCTGACCCCGACCGGGCTGATGCTTGCCGCGACGGTCGCGCTGGTCTGTGTGGCCGGCCCGGGCGACGGCCCGGGCACGGGACGATCACGCCGGCGGTGCGCCGCGGTGACTATGGGCGCCGCGCTGGTGGCGGCCCTGCCCTGGCTGACCGCGACGGTGCTGGGCTCGTCGCTGACCCACACGACCCCCGGAATGCTCGGCGTCCGCGCCTTCGCGGCCCGCGCGGAACCGGGACTGGGCACGTTGCCCAGCCTGGCCAGCCTGGGCGGAATCTGGGACGCTGCTGCCGTACCGCCTTCACGGGCTTCGCTTTTCGCGATCTGGACGGCCGTGGCGCTGCTGGGCGTGGTGGCTGCCGGTGTGCCGGCGGTGGCGCGCCGTCCGGCGGTGGCGCCGCTGTTGCTGTTGGCGATCGTGGCGGTGGTGGTGCCGGCCGCACTGGCGACCGGCCCGGGCTTGCGCGTGCTGAGCGAGGTGGTCGACGCCATGCCCGGCTTCGGCGTGCTGCGCGACGGTCAAAAGTGGGTCGCGCTGGCGGTGCCCGGCTACACGCTGGCGGGCGCCGGCGCGGTGCTGACGCTGCGGCGGTGGGTGCATCCGGCGGCCACGGCGCTGCTCTGTTGTGTCGCGCTGATCCTTGCCCTGCCCGACCTGGCGTGGGGGGTGTGGGGCAAGGTGACGCCGGTGCGCTATCCGCCCGGATGGGCCGTCACGGCGGCGGCGGTCAACGCCGATCCCCGGACCGTCGCGGTGTTGCCCGCCGGCACCATGCGGCTGTTCGCCTGGTCGGGTCGGGCGCCGGTCCTGGATCCGCTTGCCCGGTGGGTGCGCGCCGACGTGCTCACCACCGGTGACCTGGTCATCTCCGGGACGGTCGTGCCCGGTGAGGGCAACCACGCCCGGGCCGTCCAGCGGCTGCTGTTGGCCGGACCCGACCCGGCGGTGTTGGCCTCGGCCGGCGTGGGGTGGCTGGTCGTCGAATCGGGCAGCGCCGGGGACATGGGCGCGGCCGCCCGGACCCTCGCGGGCCTGACCCCGACCTACCGGGACGACGAGGTGGCTCTCTACCGGATCGGCGGCGACACGGCCGGCGCGTCGCCCACCCGGCGCGCGGGCGCCGTGGCCGCGCACCTGGCGTGGCTGGCGATGCTCGTCGTCGGCGGGGCCGGCGCGCTGGTCAGCGCGGCTCGGCGCCGGCGATCAGGCCGCTGACGCGGTGACCGGACCGCACCGCTTCCAGCACCCCGCGCACCGCGGTGGCGCTCTGCGTCCAGGAAAATTCGCCGCTGCGTGTCTGTGCCTTGGCGCCGAGCTGGTCGCGCAGCACCGGGTCGCACAAAAGTGCCTCCAGGCGATCCACCAGCTCGGCCCGGTCGTCCACCAGAATGCCGGTCACCCCGTCGACGATCGAGTCGCACAGCCCGCCCGAGGAGCGGTAGCCGATGGTGGGCACCCGATGCTGGGCCGCCTCGACGACCGCCAGGCCCCAGCCCTCCTTGCGGGAGGGCAGCACATGCACCCACGCGCTCTGCAGCACATGATGTTTGGTGACGTCGTCGACGTGGCCGTGGAACACCACCGCGTCGGAGATGCCCAGCCGCTGCACGTGGTCCACCAGGCGCTCCCGCCACCAGCCGCCGCCCACGATGTCGAGGCGCAGGCCCGGGATTCGCCGCCGCAGCTGCGCGACCGCTTCGAGCGCATCCTCGATCTGCTTGTGCGGCACCAGCCGAGACAGCACCACCACCCGCGGCGTGGCCGCCCGCGCGCCGACCAGCGATTGCGCCGGCGCCTCGTCAAGGCCGTTGCGCACCACCGCGATCCGATCGTTGCCCACGCCGAGAGCCACCAGGTCGCGCGCCGACGGCAGCGACACCGTCAGGTACTGGTTGCGCCGGTTCAGCCATGGCGACAGCTGTGACTCGACCAACCAGCCCAGCCGGCCCAGCACGGGCCCGGCCACCGGCCACTGCTCGCGGTGGCAATGGTGCACCAGGACCACCACGCGCCGGCCGTACAGCAGCCGGGCCAAAAACGGCAGGCCGTTCTGGGTATCGACGACCGCATCGGGCCGCACCCGCCGCAACGGCCCCAGCCCCAGCCGCGCCGCCGCCATCGCCAGCAGCGCCCACACGTAAACGGAGTACCGGCCGCCGGCACGGTCGATCCGTACGCCGTCGACGACCTCACGTCGCAGGGAACCCCGATAGCGCGCGGTGCGCAGCGTGACGGCGATCCCGGACGCGGCAAGTTGCGCGCCGATGCGCTGCAAGTAGGCTTCGCTGCCCCCGCCCTGTGGGTGTCCGGTGTCGCGCCAGCACAGCAGCAGCACCGAGCGCAGACCAGACATCGATCGCCAGCCTATCCTGGCCCGTTCGTCACCCGGGGGGAAGCTGCGCCCCCGCCCGGTGGTGACTGCGTAGGGTTGGCCGGTGGTCGCTACCGAGGTCTTCGCGCGGCGGGCTACGCTGGCCCGATCGCTGCGGCTGTTATCCGCCTTCCGGTACGAGCAACCGGATCCGGCGCGCTTCTATGGCGCGCTGGCCGCCGACACCGCCGCGATGGTGGGCGACCTGTGGCGGGCCACGCACGGCGAGGCCCCGGGCGGCCGCACGCTGCTGGACGTCGGCGGCGGCCCGGGATACTTCGCGCGGGCCTTCGCCGACGCCGGGGTCCGCTACATCGGCGTCGAACCCGATCCCGGCGAGATGCACGCCGCCGGCTCCGCTGCCCCCGACCCGGCGGGCACCTTCGTGCGCGGGTCGGGCATGGCGCTGCCCTTCGCCGACGACTCGGTGGACGTCTGCCTGTCGTCCAACGTCGCCGAGCACGTGCCGCGGCCCTGGCAGCTGGGCGGCGAAATGCTGCGGGTGACCAAGCCGGGCGGGCTGGCGGTGCTGTCCTACACCGTTTGGCTGGGCCCTTTCGGCGGGCACGAGACGGGGTTGGCCCACTACCTGGGCGGCGCCCGCGCCGCCGCCCGCTACGCCCGCAAACACGGCCAGCCGGCGAAAAACAACTACGGGTCGTCGTTGTTCGCGGTCTCGGCGGCCGACGGGCTGAGCTGGGCTGCGAGCACCGGCGCCGCGCTCGCCGCTTTCCCCCGCTACCACCCTCGTTGGGCGTGGTGGCTGACGTCGGTGCCGCTGCTGCGCGAGTTTCTGGTCAGCAATCTGGTGCTGGTGCTGCAACCGCGGAACTGAACGTGACTTCTCC
>JAQTVU010000621.1 GCA_028706695.1 Mycobacterium sp. | reverse complement strand
AAGGCCGAACTGGTGGTGTCCGGTGGTTTGGACGACTTGACACTGGAGGCCATCATCGGCTTCGGTGACATGGCGGCCACCGCCGACACCTCCATGATGCGCGGCCGCGGCATCGCCGACTCGAAGTTCTCCCGGCCCAACGACCGGCGGCGGTTGGGCTTCGTGGAAGCCCAGGGCGGCGGGACCATCCTGTTGGCCCGCGGTGACCTGGCCCTGAAGATGGGGTTGCCGGTGCTGGCGGTGGTGGCCTTCGCGCAGTCGTTCGGCGACGGAGTGCACACCTCGATCCCGGCCCCAGGGCTGGGTGCGCTGGGCGCGGGCTGCGGCGGCAAGGACTCGCCGCTGGCGCGTTCGCTGGCCAAGCTGGGCGTGTCCGCCGACGATGTCGCGGTGATCTCCAAGCACGACACCTCGACGCTGGCCAACGATCCCAACGAAACCGAACTGCACGAGCGGCTGGCCGACTCGCTGGGTCGCTCACCGGGCGCCCCGATGTTCGTGGTGTCGCAGAAGAACCTGACCGGCCACGCCAAGGGCGGCGCGGCGGTGTTCCAGATGATGGGGCTGTGCCAGATGCTGCGCGACGGGGTGATCCCGCCCAACCGCAGCCTGGACTGCGTCGACGACGAACTGGCCGGCTCCGCGCACTTCGTCTGGGTGCGCGAGACCCTGCGGCTGGGTGACAAGTTCCCACTCAAGGCCGGGATGCTGACCAGCCTCGGGTTCGGGCACGTCTCCGGCCTGGTTGCCCTGGTGCATCCGCAGGCGTTCATCGCCGCGCTGGACCCCGACCAGCGTGCCGATTACCAGCGCCGCGCGGACGCGCGCCTGCTGGCCGGTCAGCGTCGGCTGGCCTCGGCCATCGCCGGCGGTCCACCGATGTACCAGCGGCCACCGGACCGTCGCTTCGACCACCACGCCCCGGAAAAACAGCAGGAGGCAGCGATGTTGCTGAATCCGGCCGCTCGACTGGGCGATGACGAGGCATACCACGTCCCTGCGGGGTGATCCGGTCTATCGGTTAGTCTGGCTTCCCGTGGGCATCGTCGGAGTGGGGATCGACCTGGTTTCCATTCCCGATTTCGCGGAGCAGGTCGACCGGCCCGGGACGGTGTTCTCGCAGACATTCACCCCGGGCGAGCGGCGCGACGCCTCCGACAAGAGTTCGTCGGCGGCGCGCCACCTGGCGGCCCGCTGGGCGGCGAAAGAAGCGGTGATCAAGGCCTGGTCCGGGTCGCGGTTCGCCCAGCGGCCGGTGCTGCGCGAGGACATCCACCACGACATCGAGGTCGTCACCGACATGTGGGGGCGTCCGCGGGTCCGGTTGACCGGCGACATCGCCAAGCACCTGGCCGACGTGACGATCCATGTGTCGCTGACCCACGAAGGCGATACCGCGGCCGCGGTGGCCATCCTGGAAATGCCGTAATCCCGGCGCCGCCTGGCGCCATAGTCCTGGCGCCGCCTGGCGCCATAGTCCCGGCGCCGCCTGGCGCCATAGTCCCGGAGCCGTAGTCCCGGCGAACAGACGCATAGGCGCCGCGACACGCCGAGAAAAAGGGGCTTTTGCGTCTGCTCGCGAGGAAAATGGGGAGACCATGGGCGATCTTGTTCAGCGTGTGCGTGACGTGTTGCCGTCGGTGCGGCGTGACCTGGAAGAGCTGGTGCGGATCGCGTCGGTGTGGGCCGACCCCGACCGGCGCGCCGAGGTGCACCGCAGCGCGCAAGCGGTCGCAGATTTGTTGTCGCGGGCCGGTTTTGGCGACGTTTGCACCGTCAGCGAGGGCGGCGCGCCCGCGGTCATCGCGCGGCATCCCGCGCCGCCGGGGGCGCCCACCGTATTGCTCTATGCCCACCACGACGTTCAGCCCGAAGGTGACTCCGGTCAGTGGGCATCGCCGCCGTTCGAGCCCACCGAACGGGGCGGTCGCCTCTACGGCCGCGGCAGCGCCGACGACAAGGCCGGTATCGCAACGCATCTGGCCGCGTTCCGGGCGCACGGCGGCCGGCCGCCGGTAGGTGTGACGGTCTTCGTGGAAGGAGAAGAGGAGTCCGGCTCGCCCTCACTGGGCCGCTTGCTCGCCGCCCACCGCGACACGCTGGCCGCCGACGTGATCGTCATCGCCGACTCGGAGAACTGGACCACCGACATCCCGGCCCTGACGGTTTCGCTGCGCGGTCTGGCCGACTGCGTGGTGGAAGTGGCCACGCTAGACCACGGGCTGCACTCGGGTCTGTGGGGCGGTGTGGTTCCCGACGCGCTAAGCGTGCTGGTGCGGTTGCTGGCCAGCCTGCACGATGACGACGGCAACGTGGCGGTGGCCGGCCTGCACCAGACCTATTCCAAACCCGATGGAGCGACACCAAACTTCCCCGACTTCCCCGCCGAACGGGTCCGCGCCGACGCCGGTTTGCTCGACGGGGTGTCGGAAATCGGTTCTGGGTCGGTGCCGGAGCGGCTGTGGGCTAAACCGGCGATCACGGTGATCGGCATCGACACCACCCCGGTGGCCGCCGCGTCCAACACGCTGATC
>JAQTVU010000620.1 GCA_028706695.1 Mycobacterium sp. | reverse complement strand
TGTCGATCATCAAGCAATACATCGACGGCCAAGCCCGACCACTCTGACCGCCGGGCTACGCCCGCCGACACACCGGATGGGCTCACCCCGCCATAAATGGCGAGGCTTGCGCCCAAGAAGTCGGTCAGCACGGGCTCCAACGGGCTAGACCTATTCCTGCCCGAAGGCCAACCACTGCCGCCCTGGCTCGCCGCAATCTACGGCGGCCTGGCCCCGCTGAGCCTGCTCGCCGACGCCGAGGGAGCCTCCCTGCTCGCCAGCGTCCGGCCGTCCAGCCTGCGCCCGCAACCACGCCAAGCGGCCGCCGTACGCCGGCGTATGGAAGAAAAGCGCCGGATCTACTGGGCGCAGATCGCCCAGATCATGCTCGACGAAAACCCCAACTCCAAAGTGATCACCGAACGCCCAGTCGAGGTCCTAGCGAACGTCCTCTACCTCCATCACGAAAAGCAAGAATCCGGACGCAAGATCTCCGAAGCCACCGGCGTGCACCACCAGTCACTGAAGAAAATCCTCGCCGCCGGCGACGCAGCACAACGCACCTAACCGCAGGCCGCCGCGCGATCCTGGCCAACGTTGCGCGAGCACGCGCAACGCTAGATACTGTCAATTAATTTCGAGCCATACTACTAGTTCCGTCGGTGCGCTGCACTACGCTCAGAGCGTCCACTGGCACTACGGTTGATCGTGACCAGGAATCTAGGAGGTGGGCTCGTTGGACTACTCGGCCGCCGCCACCGTCGTCGCCTTGATGCGTACACCGCCGAAGCCAATGAAGCTTTCAGGCCTCGGCGAAATGCTCCTCGACAGCGGCTCTGCAGAGCAGGTATGGGACGAATACGTCGACGCGACCCTGCTTCCAGCGCCTAGCAGGGTTGCCGACCGCGACAGCGCCGCCCGCGACATCGAGCAGTGGCAGGCTCGAGGCTGGAAAGTTCTCACCGTCCTGGACCCAGAATTTCCGGAAAACGTCCGAGCAGCCCGGCGGCCACCCGCCCTGCTGATGGGCGAAGGGGAACTCATCGCCGATGACCCCGCCGTCGCGATTGTTGGTTCACGCAACGCATCGCCAACTGGCCTGGACTTCGCGCGCAGCATCGCCGCTGGTCTCGTCAACCACGACGTCACCGTCATCTCCGGCCTCGCCGAAGGCATCGACACCGCGGCAATGGCCACGGCTCTCGAGCTGGGTGGACGCGTGGTCGCCGTCATCGGCACAGGCATCGACCGCACGTACCCGGCCTCGAACTCACCGCTGCAAGCTGCGATCGCCGAACATGGGCTCGTACTCACGCAATTCCTACCGGGATTCCCCGGAGCCAGATGGGCGTTCCCCGCGCGTAACAAAACAATGAGCGCGTACGCGCAGGCCACCGTCATCGTCGAGGCCCATGAACAATCCGGAACCAAGCACCAGGCCCTCGAGGCTGTCGCCCATGGAAGACGACTTGTGTTGCACAGCAGCGTCGCTGAAACCACCACGTGGGGCCGTGACCTGGTAGACCGTCCGGACGTGTTCGTTGTAGAAACCGCGGGGCAGACAATCGCCCAGCTCGAGCAGATCGCCGCAGCAGACGAGTCGTTGCGCGCACACCTGGCGCCAGTACCAGCCGGCACCGATTGGTGACTGATTCTCAGCTGCAGGCCAACATTCGCCTCGCACTCAGTCGTGTCGCCTACTTCCGCACCATCCTCGGACCCGGTCCCGGCATCTGTGACGTCTGTCGCGGCCCCGCCCCCGAACTTGGGCTGTGCAGCGTATGCGAGAGGACTCGCACCGTACTCAACGGCGCGACCTGCAACCACACCTTCTTCCTCGCCTACGCAGACGGCCACCACCCCGAAGGACGGTCCCAGAGCGCACAGACCATGCGCTCTTACAAGGCTCAACCGCCAACCGAGCGCAACAAGCTCGACGTGCAGCTGCTCACCAACATGAGCACCGCCATCCACGACAAATGCATGCGCCAAGCCGAGAACGGCCTGCCGTGGGACGCCGCAACCTACGTGCCGTCCCGAACTCCACGTTCTGGGCCACATCCGGTCGCCGACATAGCCCGCAACGTCGCTCGCCTCGTCGGCGACGACCCGGCCCGCGGTGGCCCGTACCAAATCAGCCGCGTCCTCATCGAGGCCGGTCCGGTGTACGCGCCGCGCATGGCCGCCGCCGATCGATTCGCCGTCCCGGATGGTGTGCGGCCAGTTATTGGAGGAAAGCGCGTGCTGCTCGTCGACGACACTTGGACTTCGGGTACGTCGATGCAATCGGCGGCCGCCGCGCTTATGCACGCCGGCGCCGCGTCTGTTACCGGGCTGTGCGTCACGCGTTGGCTCAGCTGGAACTGGTCCGAACATGCGGCCCTACTGAGGCAGGTCACGGCGACGCCGTTCGACCCGTTTTCGTGCATCGCATTCGCGCGCGTCTGCAGCTAGCTGAACCCCAACGCCGGCTCGGTACCCACGTTCATTGAACGAGATTGTCGAACTGACATTCGTGCAGATCAGGGCGACGACTAATTGACGACGCTCTTGGC
>JAQTVU010000039.1 GCA_028706695.1 Mycobacterium sp. | reverse complement strand
GGTAGGTGGGGCGGTCCCGACCTCCGGACCGATCGGCATGACTGGCATGCCGATGATGCCGCCGGGCGCGGTGGGCGCCGGCGGCGAAGGGGGAAGCAAGGACAAGCCGGCCGAAAAGCGGGTTTCGGCCCCGGGTGTGCCCAATGGCCAGCCAGTCAAGGGCCGCTTGACGGTGCCGCCGAGCGCCCCTGTCACCAAGCCCGGCGAGGGTAAGCCGACCGTGGTCACCAATCGGCCCAGCCGCCGGATCGTCATCATGCCCACCGAGGACGAAACCAAGGAATAATTTGCCGTCGGCGACGACGAAAATCACTAAGCGACTCGATAAGTCCCCATAGAATCGGAATGGCCGGTTACGAATTGCGCCGGTACTGTGCCCACCGTAAACATGGCCGTGCTCGTCAACCGGCCGGCTATGGGAAACGGAAGCGCCACGCCATTAACCGCGGCCGCGGCGACGGCGGCCGGCGGCGGATGTGGAAAGTGTGGGAGTTGGTGGCTCGAGTGACCGGCGCGGGCGAGGGCGCGACGCTGCAGCGCGGCGATAAGCATGGCGGTGGTCGATTGAGGTGGGGGAGTCGTTGATCGATCCGCTGATGACCGAGGCGGTGGCCACTTTGACCCGCGGCCACGCCCTATTCGCCGGCAACTTAACCGGCAACGTAAGCGGCGCCGATGTCGGTGACGCTCCCGCACCATTGCAGGCGCACACCAACGAGATAAATCGGGTCACCGAAATTGCTGGGGTAACGGCCGGGCGAAGCGACTCTGCACGACCACTGCGGCGCTCGGCCGATACCGACGCAGCACTGGCCCGCGCCATGGCGGCGGCCGGCAATGAATATGCGCACGCGAGCAGGGCGACGCGGGTGCTTCTCGAAGCCGCCCGCGCCGACGGGGCCTCCGCCGTCGATACGCCGATCGGCCGGCGCGAGGCGATCACCCGGATGGTCGCGCGGTTGCGGGCACAGCACGGCCACATCACCCGGTCTCACGCGCGGGCGCGGCTATTGGCGCAAAGGCTGCGCCGACTTCACTACCCACGACATCGGCAGCGTCGTCACCATCTGCACGGCGGCAACGGACGCGCGGCGGTGATCGCGGCGATCCATAAAGCATTGGACATCAAGGAAATTCACGACCCCGCCGCGCGCGCCCGATGGCAGCGCGGTATGGATTTGGTGGCCCGACGCGAGTCGAACTACGGGGCCGACGCGGTCAACAGCTGGGATTCGAATGCAGCCAAGGGCACACCCAGCAGAGGAGCATGGCAATTCATCGCGCCGACCTTCGCCGCCTATCACGAGCCCGGCACCTCGACCGACATTGACGATCTGGTGTCACAGGCGTGTGCGTTCATAAATTATGCGCGAGGTCGCTATGGCGTCGCCGCCGACGCATCAAATCTGGCTGATCGTATTCAGCAGGCCGATCCTCGCCGATCGCCCATGAGGTACTGAGCATGCCGCTGAGTTTGTCGAATCGCGACCAGAACTCCGGGCACCTCTTCTACAACCGACGGCTGCGCGCGGCGACCACGCGGTTCTCGGTGCGCATGAAGCACGATGATCGCAAGCAGAGCGCCGCATTGGCCCTGTCCATGGCGTTGGTGGCCATCTGCGCAGGCTGGATGATACTGCTCAATGTTCTGAAACCCACTGGGTTGGTGGGTGACTCGGCAATCATTGGCGACCGGGATTCCGGGGCGATCTACGCCCGCATCGACGGCCGGCTATACCCGGCGCTGAACCTCGTCTCCGCACAGTTGGCTACTGGTAGCGCGGCGCGGCCGACGTGGGTTAAACCCGCTGAAATCGCGAAGTATCCGACCGGACCGCTGATCGGCATTCCGGGCGCGCCGGCGGCGATGCCGGTCAACCGCGGCGCGCCCTCGGCGTGGGCGACCTGCGATACGACGGGCCGGCCGCGTAGCTCGGACAAGCCGGTAGTGACGTCGATCGCCGGATCGCTCACCGCTGGTGGCCGTGCGGCGCCCCTGCCCGACGATGCTGGGATCCTGGTGACCTTCGACGGCAACACGTATGTCGTTTGGGGCGGCAAGCGCTCACGGATCGATCCGGCCAGCCGGGCGGTCACACTCAACTTGGGCCTCGACCCGGGAGTGACGTCACCGGTAGAGATTTCACGCGCGCTCTTCGACGGGCTGCCCGCGACGGAGCCGCTGAGCGTGCCGCAGGTGCCCGAGGCCGGGAGCCCGTCGAACTGGGTGCCAGGATCGCAAGTGGGTTCGGTGTTGCAGACCCAGACCGCCGGCGGGGGCCGCCAGTTTTACGTGCTGCTGCCGGACGGGGTACAAAAGATCAACAGCTTCGCGGCCGACCTGCTGCGCAGCATCAACTCCTACGGCTCGACGGCACCGCGGGTGGTGACGCCCGACGTCTTGGTCAACACGCCCGAGGTCACTTCGCTGCCGGTGGACTACTACCCAACCGGACGACTGAAATTCATTGACTCCGCGGCGAATCCAACCACTTGCGTGAGTTGGGAGAAGGCCTCGACAGATCCGCAGGCTCAGATCGCCGTCTATAACGGGCGGGGGCTTCCGGTGCCCGAGTCCATGGACGACCGCATCGTGCATCTGGTTCGTGACGACCGCGGACCGGCCTCAGTGGTGGCAGATCAGGTGCTGGTACTGCCGGGTGCGGCCAACTTCGTGGCGTCCACCAGCGGCGCGATCAGGTCCGATTCGCGGGAATCGTTGCTCTGGGTGTCAGATAACGGGGTGCGCTTCGGGATTGCCTCCGACGACGCGACGCTGCGCGCCCTCGGGCTCGATCCGGCCACTGCAGCGCAGGCGCCATGGCCGTTGCTACGGACTTTCGCTGCGGGCCCGGCCTTGTCGCGCGCGGCGGCGCTGGTGGCCCGAGACACGGTGCCGGCGCTGGGAAAGGCTGCCGTGGTGACGACGACAGCGAGGGCCGGAGGCTAGGAAATGTCCAAAAGGGCGTTCGTCATCAACCGAGTCAAGATCGAGCCGCCTAAACCGGTGCGGGTGGCGCCGAGCGCGCCGATCGCGCTGCCGGAACGCGAGCCACGCAACATCTGGGTGATGATCGGTGTCCCGGCGCTGATCGTGGCGTTGATCGGCACGATCGTCATGCTCTACGTGTCGGGCGTGCGCAGTCTGTCCACCGGCTTCTTCCCGCTGATGGGAATCGGCGCGTTCAGCATGCTGGCCTTCTCGGGCCGGTTCGGCCGGGCACGCAAAATCACCTGGGGCGAGATGGAACGTGCCCGCCGCCGTTACCTTCGCGACCTCGATGTCAACCGGCATGAGATCCAGACCGCGGTGTGCGCCCAGCGCGAATGGCAGCATGCAGTGCATTCCTATCCGCAGGGGCTGGGAGCGATCATCGGCGGTCCCCGGATGTGGGAGCGCAGCCGTGGCGACGCGGACTTCCTTGAGGTCCGAGTGGGCACCGGTGTGCAGCATGCGCCCGATTCGGTGCTTTCGGTGAGCTGGCCCGACATCTCCTCCGAGGAGGAACTCGAGCCCGTCACCGGGCAGGCGTTGCGCGATTTCATCTTGGAACAGCGCAAGATTCGCGATATCGCCAAGGTCGTGAACCTCCGGTCGGCCCCCGGATTCAGTTTCGTCGGCGAAGATTTGGACCGGCTCCGGTCGCTGATGCGCGCGGTGCTGTGTTCGCTGGCGGCGTTTCACAATCCCGACGATGTGAAATTGATGGTGGTGACGCGTAATTCCGAGGTGTGGTCGTGGATGGTGTGGCTGCCACACAACCTGCACGGCGAGTTGTTCGACGCATGCGGCTGGCGACGGCTGGTGTTCGCCACACCAGAGGAGCTGGAAGCGGCACTGGGCGCCGAACTCCATATGAAGGGCAAGCGCGGCGCGTGGGCACCGCCGGCGGCCGCAACCCCGACGGCAATGGGTTCGGCCCTGGAGACGGGTCAGGCCAACGGCGGCGCCGACCTGGGACCGCACCTGGTGATCGTCGACGACAACACCGGTAGCCCAGACGCCTGGGAGAGCGTGGTCGGACAGGTCGGCAAGGTGGGAATTACCCTGCTGCGCATAGCCTCCCGTGCGGCATCCGGCGTGGGGTTCGCCGATGATCAGGTCTTCGAGATGGGTGAGCGGCACCGCGCACCGGCCGGTTCAGCCAACGGCCAAGTTAGAGTGGGCGGAGACGGCGTCGACCCGAACGACGCCGGGCGGCCGGCGCCGCTGCTTAGGCTGCGCGGCAAATTTTTTGCCCACGCCGACCAGCTGTCCGTGCACCGCGCCTATCGGTATGCGCGGGCGATGGCCCGGTGGTCGCCGACGAGCCGCAGCGAGATCGCCGACTCGGCCGGCGGCGCCGCCGAACTGCTGCGTGCACTGGGAATCAACGATCCTCGCGAATTGAGTGTCGATCGGTTGTGGGCCGAGCGGCGCGGGCGCGGCGACGAACGCTGGTGTGAGATCCCGGTGGGCGCCAAGCCCGACGGCGAACTGCAAAACATCATCTTCCGCGCCAAGGACTTCGGCGGCTTCGGTTTCCACTCGGTGGTGATCGGGACCAGCGGTTCGGGCAAGTCGGAGTTCTTTTTGTCACTGGTCTACGGGATCGCGCTGACGCACGCTCCAGAGACGTTCAATGTCATTTTCGTGGACATGAAATTCGAGTCGGCGGCCCAGGACATTCTGGGACTGCCGCACGTGGTGGCCGCACTGTCGAACCTCGGGAAAGACGAGCGCCACCTGGCCGAGCGGATGCGCCGAGTCATCGACGGTGAGATCAAGCAGCGCTACGAGCTATTCACGTCGGTGGGTGCTCGTGACGCCAATGACTACGAGGAGATCCGGCTCGCCGGACGAAATTTGCCGGCGGTGCCGGTGTTGCTCGTGATCGTCGACGAGTATCTGGAACTGTTCGCCAACCACGAGAAGTGGATCAACCTCATCATCCACATCGGCCAAGAGGGCCGTGGCGCCAACGTGTTCTTCATGTTGGGAGGCCAGCGGCTGGACCTGTCATCGTTGCAGAAAGTTAAGTCCAACATCGCGTTTCGGGTCGCACTGCGCGCCGAGTCCGGTGACGACAGTCGCGAGGTGATCGGCTCGGACGCCGCCTATCACCTGCCGTCAAAGGAGAACGGTTTCGCATTGCTGAAGGTGGGACCGCGTGACCTGGAACCGTTCCGCTGCTTCTATTTGTCAGCCCCGTTCGTGGTGCCCAAGTCAAGGCAGGCGGCCAGGACGGTTGACATGACTTTGACCAAGCCGAGGCTGTACAACTGGCAGTACCAGCCCCTGGACGCGGCCGACGCCGTGGCGTTGGAAGCTGCTGCCGCCGCCGACTCGGAGCCCGACGAATTCCTCTACCACGACGACGGTTTCAAGAAGAAGAAGATCGTCGACGTGTTGCGGGAGTCGCTGCAGACCGTACCGCACCGATCCCCGCGCCGGCCGTGGCTGGAACCGCTGGAACATCCCGAACCCCTCGACGCGTTGATCGCGGGTTTTCGGGGCAAGCCCTGGCATGTCGACTACGGCGCCAACGCGGGCCTGATGTTCCCTGTGGGCGTAATGGACATCCCCGAAGAGTCCACGCAGGTCGTCTATGCGGTCGATGCCTTGCGTAGCAACATCGTAGTGGTGGGCGCCAAGCAGCGGGGTAAGACGACCACTTTGATGACGTTGATGTGTTCGGCGGCAACGATGTACAGCCCGGCGCGAGTGACGTTCTTCTGCGTCGGCGGGGCCACTCTGGCCCAGGTGGCGTCGCTGCCACACGTCACCGACATCGTTTCGCCAAAGGACAGCGAGGGCATCGAGCGGATCTTGAGCAGCATGGAGGCGTTGATCGACGCGCGTGAGCATGCTTTTCGGCGACTCAAGATCGATTTGGACGGTTTTCGCGAACGCCGGTTCGGCCCCGGCAGTGACGGCCTCGGCGGTACCGATCCCACGGATCCATTCGGTGACGTCTTTGTGGTCCTCGATGATTACGACGACTTGTACTCGAAAGACACCGTCTTGGGTGATCGGATCATCTCGTTGAGCAGCCGCGGCCCCGAGTACGGCGTACACGTGATCTGCAGTGCCGGCGGTTGGATTCACGGGCAGCGCCAGAGCCTGCTGCAGAATGCAACGGCCCGAATCCAGTTGCGGCTGGCCGACCCGAGCGAAAGTCAGATGGGACATTCGTCGATCGAGTCGCGGGAAGCGGCGCGGCGCACGCTGAACCGGCCCGGCTTCGGTTTGACGGACAGCTTGCACGAGTTGCGTGTGGGCGTGCCGGCGCTGGCCGACCGGGTGACCGGCGCGCTGGTCAACATCACCGATGTCGGCGGCAGCATCGCCGGCGTCGCCGGCGTCACCAAGCATGCCACCCTGCAGCGGCTGCCGCAGCGGGTGGAACTGAAGTCGATCCTCGCCTACCAGGCTGCGCATCCCAGTGGTGATGAACTCTCAATCGTGTTCGCGATCGGCGAGCGGCACGAATTGGGCCCCGTCCCACTCAAGTTGCGCCAGAGCCCCGGCCTGATGATCCTGGGTCGCCAAGGCTGCGGTAAGACCCTGTCGCTGACGGCCATCGGCGAGGCCGTGATGAGCCGGTTCAGCTCCGAGGAGGCACAGCTGACGCTGATCGACCCGAAGACGGCCCCCCGCGGCCTGCGGGATCTGCACGGCCCTGGATATGTGCGCGCCTACGCCTATGACCAAGATGAGATCGACGAGGTGATCACCGAGTTAGCGCAGCAGATCCTGCTGCCTCGGTTACCGCCCAAAGGCCTGAGTCAAGAGGAGCTGCGGATCCTCAAGCCCTGGGCGGGACCCCGGCATTTCGTGCTCATCGACGATGTCCAGGATTTACGCCCGGACCAGAACTACCCGCCCAGGCCTCCCGTGGGCGCGGCGCTGTGGAAGCTGATCGAACGCGCCCGGCAGATCGGATTGCATGTTTTCACCACGCGTAACAGCTCGAACTGGGCGACGCTGCAGATGGATCCGTGGATGAGATTCCAGAATTCAGCGAAGGTGTCGCAGCTGTATATGGATAACGATCCGCAGAACAGGATCAGCCGGGTAGTCCGTGCACAGGCGTTGCCGCCGGGGCGGGGTCTGCTGCTCGGCGCTGACGGCGACGTCGAAGGAGTTTTGGTGGGTTTGCCCTCGTCGGTGGCGGGGCAGCAGTAGATGGGGCAGCAGTAGTAGAAGTCAAGTCGCCCGAAGGCGACATGGAAGCCCCGATTTCCGCACTCGTCGAAACCGTTTTGGCTTCCCGATGCACGATTCCCCGACGTTCTCAGAGGTCTGGACGGTGAGGATCTCGCGTTCGTGGAGAGAACGGATGCGGGTTCCGTTGCCGCGCCCCGCTCGTCGGGGTCGGCGGCGAGCGAGGAAACGCCGGACGCAGAGAATGCAGCAGCGTCTGCCATGCCAATAGAAGGCTCAACCCGGCAACGGTGGGACATCGATCGGCCCAATTGTCGAACATGGGTTCACAACCACCGATGTTTTGCGGTGTTCACGCTCAGGCCACGCCGACACCCCAGTCGCTCCTATCACGTCGGTCCCACGGGCATCAAAGCGCGCAACTCAAGGCGCTGCCGGCGGTTTATGTTTACGGCGAGAATCGAAAGTGGTGGATGCGGCAATTGGGATGCGAGTGGCATTTATCAAGTTTGTGACGGGCGCGTGTGAAGCCGGGGGAGCTGCCGAACCTGCCGAAAATGCATTGTGAATACGAGAACCAGCGGGTCACACTAGACTCACGAGCAAACGGCTCATGGTCGTGACAAATCGGAGGAAAAGATGACGATATCTGTGGAGCCAGACTCGGTATTGGCGTCGGCGGGCGCGGAGTCGGCGATCAGTGCAGAGACTGAAGCGGCGGCCGCCGGCGCGGCGCCGGCCCTGCTTGGCACGACGCCGATGGGCGCGGACCCCGATTCGGCGATGTTCTCGGCCGCGCTCAACGCCTCCGGTGCGAGCTACCTGGGCGTGGTCGCCGAGCATGCCGCTCAGCGGGGATTGTTCGCCGGCGCGCAGAGCATGGCTTCGGGGGTGTACGTGGCGACCGAAGCGGCGCGCACGGCGGCCGAAGGCATTTAACGGCGGGACTGCGCATGCCTGATCCGGGGTGGGCCGCGCGTACGCCCGAGGACAATGACATGCTGCTCAAGGCGGGGACCGGGGTAGGCACGCATTTGGCCAATCAGACGGCCTGGATGACGCTGGCGGCAGCCCACCATGCCTCAGGAGTCGCGTCAGCGATCAACACGGCCGCGACTTCGGCGAACTGGCTGGGTGCCGGGTCGGCGGCCTCGGCCGCCAACGTCACGATGCTCAACGCATCACTGCACGGGCTGGCCGGCTGGGTCGATGTGAAGCCGGCGGTGGTGTCGACCGCGATCACCGCGTTCGAGTCGGCCAATGCCGCGATGCGGCCGGCTCCCGAGTGCATCGCCAACCGGGATGAATGGGGCGTCGACAACGGCATCAACCCGCTTGTGCTTGGAGCCCTGACCCCGCGGATCGTGTCGCTGGACGTCGAATATTTCGGCGTGATGTGGCCGAACAACTCTGCAGCCGGTGCATCTTATGGGGCAATCCTCGCTGCACTGGCCGAAAGCCTGGCGATCGTGCCGCCGGTCGCGACCATGGGTGCCTCACCGGCAGCCCCGGCGGAGGCGGCCTCGGCGATCGGCCAGGCGGCCGCGGACACCGCGGCTGGCGACGGCATGCGCGCTGCCTTCCAGGGCGTCTCGACCGGCACCGGCGGCGCGGGCCGGTCGGCGTCGGCCGGTCAGGGCTTCGGCGGTGCGACCGGCACGCTCATGGAACCGCTGCAGTCGATGATGGGAGCGGTCCCGCAAACGTTTCAGGCTCCCGGTCAACTGATGCAGGCACCCATGAGCGCGACGCAGCCGCTGCAGTCGATGATGGGCATGTTCGCCAACTCCGGCGCCATGGGCACGGGTGGCGCGGCGCCGGCGGCCTCGGCACTTTCGGCGGCCAATGGGCTTTCGGCTGCCGAAGCCGGCGCATCGACCGGGGCCGGCGGCGCCTCGTTGGGCGGTACCGGCGTATCTGCTACCAGCTTCACCCGACCGGTCAGCGCGTTCGAGCCCGGCAGCAGCGGCCGACCGGTGGGGTTGCGACCGAGCGGCGCCTTGGGCGCTGAGGCGACGCGCCCGCAGACCACGACGCTCGGCGGTAGCCCGATGGGCGGTATGCCGGTGGGCCATGCCGCGGGTGGGCATCGTGGATCACGCGACAAATCCGAACGGTCCGCGACGGTGCGGGTCGTTGATGATCGAGCGTGAACCCGAACCCGTTAAAGGGTGAATCGACAGGTCTAAATAGCCGCCATACACTCCGCTCCATACCCCAGGCATCTTGGGGGCGGCCAACGCAGAAGGGATTTCCATGACAATCAAAGTGACACCGCAAATGCTGCGCGACACTTCCACCGCTATCCAGGCGAACATGGAACACGCGATAGGAATCGCGCAGGGCTATGTCGCAAATCAAGAAAATGTCATGAACCCGGCCACCTGGTCTGGGGACGCGGTGACCGCATCGCATGTGACCGCCACCGAGGTCGCCGGCGATTTGAACAAGGTGTTGACCGGGGGCACGCGTCTGGCCGAGGGGCTAACTCAGGCCGCGGCCCTGATGGAAGCACACGAGGCCGACTCCGCGCACGCCTTCACCGCCCTGTTCGGCCACGCCGGATCCTGACCCGGTCCGTATCTCGCATTTCTCAACCGCTTTTCTGAAAGGACGCTCACATGTCAAATCCGATTAC
>JAQTVU010000038.1:5438-9804 GCA_028706695.1 Mycobacterium sp. | reverse complement strand
TGATCGCAGTGCTGCATCCCGACGTGGTGCTGCGCGGCGACTTCGGTCACGGCACCGCCGGTTTCCGGGCCCAGGGCGCGTCCGCCGTCGCGAGACTGGCCCGCGGCTACGCGGGTCCGGCCCGCGAGGTGCGCGCCGCCACCGTCAACGGCGCCGCGGGCGCGGTCATCTTCGTCGCCGGGCGGCCGACGGCGATCATGGGATTCGTGGTGCGGGAGGGCCTGGTCGCCTCGATTGACGTGCTGGCCGACCCGCGGCGTGTCGCCACGCTAGGCCTGAGCGCATGGGCGACAGGTAGTCACTGACCGGCGGCCTGCAGCAATTCCATCGCCGAGCCGCGCGACAGCATCCAGCCGCCCTGGTTGACGAAGGTGACGTTCTGACTCACCGGGGACATCAGCTTCGGGCCCGAGACGGCGACGTCAGCCGTGGCCGAGCCGGGCGCGCCGGGCTTGATGTTGGTCACGTTGAACGTCAACGGCAGGTCACCGTTCTTGGCGGCTTTCTTCAGCTTTTTGTCGGCGACGTGCGCCTCCATCCCGCCGATTCCGCCTTCGACCAGGTTGCTTTTGTCGGTGAAGGGAACCTCGGGGTCGGCCAAGTTGTTCAGCAGGCCGGTCAGCTGAGCGGCGGTCGGGACGTTCGCCCCCTGAGCCGGGGAGGCCGGGTCCTGCGGTAACGGCGCGCCGACCGCGGCCAACTGCACGTGCGCCGGACCGGCTGCCGGAACGGCCGCGACGGAGGTCGCACCGACGGCTGCGGCCCCGATCGCGCCCACAGCCGCCACGCCTGTGGCTACGGATTTGACGGTCATTCTCACGGTCGGGTTCCTTCCCCTGCGATTCGCATGGACAGCGCGCCTGCCTGGGCGCCCGTCCCCGCTCTTTCCATGGTGTCTGATGCCATTGTGCCTGTTGTGACTGGAGTTCGACATGTCGAGCCGGTCACGATACGACCAAGCTATGCGCGCTCGAACCAACCTATGCCCACGCTGTGCAACAGCCCAGAATCTGCGCGCGGGCCGCCCATCGGCATCAATGGGCCGGTTGCTCAACGCTTCTCCGTCATGGTCGGCTGCCTGGACGAACCCGCCGGAGACACCGTGGCGCCGAGCACCCGGTCGGAGAGCAGACCCAGACAGCTCAGGTTGGGAAATCCCGGCCCCTGGCTGAGACCGGCCAGATTCGGCAGGAACAGCTTCGGGAAAAGGTCGGCGACCGCCAGGTCGTAGCCGATCGCTTCCTGCAGGCTCTCGGCGGTCAACGGCCCGCCCAGGCCGAGTTCGAGCACGTCGCGCGCGTCCTGGCTGAACAACGACGTGAACCAGAGCGGGTCGGCGCCCGAGCCGTCGATGACCAGATCGAAGCCATGGACCGTCTCGAGGTTCTCACTGGCGCGGGGCCTGGACAGCGTCAGCCGGATCTGGCCGTCACGGGCGATCGCGTGTGCGACCCGGCCGCGCAGGTGGTGGACGCGGTCGTCGGCGAGCAGCGCTTCCTGCACGCTCGCCGAGAACACCCCACGGTCGGTCCGGGCCAGCGCGTCGCGGCGTTCGGACAGCGTCAGGGCGGCCCAGTCAGTGGGGTCGGAAAACAGCGAGTTCTCGAAGAAGCCTTCGCCGCGGGTGAACAGCGTCACTTGTGGAGATATGACGGTGATCGTCGAAACGCGGTGCCGGAACAGCTCGTTCAGCATCGACGCGGCCGTCTCGCCGCCACCGATGACCGCCACCCGTTCGGCGCCGATCCGGTCATCGCCGGCGGCGCGATCCCAGAACTGGGCGATCGACAGCATCCGCGGATTGCCCGGCAGCAAAGACTTCTCGGCCTGGCCGGGGCCGGTGATCATCACGGCGTCGGCGAACACGGTCGTGTCGTGGGTATGCAGTGCCCAGCGGTCGGCGGCCACCGTCAACCCCTGAACCTCGCCATGCACCACCTTCAGGCCCACATGCTCGGCGACCCAGCCCAGATATTGGCTCCACCGGCGATGAGTGGGCGCGGGTCTGCCGCGGTCGATCCATTCGGCGAACGACGCGGTGGCGATCAGATAGGACTGCCAGCTGTAGCGCGTCATCCGCTCATCAATCTCGGCGTTGCGGCCCGGAACCAGGGCCGAGCGGTAGGGAAATCCCACGTCTTTCTCCGGGCTGGTGCCCAGCCGCTGCGCCCCGTCGGTCCAGCCGCCGCTGGCCCGCCAGTTGGCGCCGACGCCGAGGCGTTCCACCGCGATCACGTCGGGCACCTGCACGCCCATCTCCTGCAGCACGGCCGCCTTGGCCGCGACGGCCACCGCCTTGGCTCCCGCGCCCAGCACCGCAAGGGTGCTCACGTCGCGATCTCCCGCAGTGACTCGGCCCACAGCCGTTGCAGCGCAGCGATATCTGCGTCACCGTGAACCGCGGGCAGCGCGCGCCACTGGGTGACCAGGACTCGCTGCCCGTTGATTGTCAGCACCATCGCCAGGATGGTGAGCCCGTGCCGCACCGCCTGGTCGGGCTCGGGCACCGGTGACACCGCGGCGAGCAGCCCGCGATCCAACCGCAGGCCGGTGCCGCCGAGGTCGACGTGTCCGAGATAGTTCAGCAGAAGCTGCGGGGGCGGGAAAGCTTCGAGTCGCTCGGCGGTGTCGGGACGTGAATGGCGCAGCAACCCGTAGTCGATCCCGTCGCCGGGGATCGCCGCCAGCACCTCGGCGACGCGGTCCGGATCGGCCGTCGGTACCCGCAGCGGGTAGATGGCGCTCAGCAGGCCCACCGTGTCGGCGGTGTCTATCGCCCGGCCCACCAGGGCGTCGACGCGGCCGTGGGTTTCCAGGGCCAGCAGCGGCGCCGGCGTCGGCTGACCGCGTTCCTGCCGCCAGCGGGTCACTGTCGCCGACGCGGCGGTGACCAACAGGTGAAACATCGGCCGCCCCGACGCCAGCAACCGGCCGGTGGTCTCGGCGTCGACGACGCAGGCTCGGATGGCGAGATCGCCGGCCCGGTCTGCGCTTTCGCGCACCCGGCGGGCGCCCAGGTCGGGGTCGGCGCCGGCCAGCTGGGCGCACCAGAAGGCGAGCGTGTCGAGCGTTCGGGCACGCTCGTGCAGCGCCGCGACCCAGCGCCGATAGGTGGTGTGCTCGCGCACCGGCGCGGGGGTCCTGCCGCCGGCCAGCGCGCGCAGGGCGGCGTCCAGTTCGCCGAGCACGATGCGCCACGACGCCGGGTCCATCGCCAGGACGTGCGCGGTCAGCAGCAGCACGCTGTCCCCGGAGGGCGGCCGCAGCCACACCGCGGCCAGCAGCCTGCCCCGCTCGGGGTCGAGGCTCTCGACGGCCTTGGCGGCGTGCGCGGAGACGGCCGCGGTCAGGTCGGGGGCCTGCACTTCGGTGAGCACGTCGCCGGGTGTGGCTTCGACCAGCGTCATGGCGGCACGGTCCAGCCGGGTGCGCAGCACCTCGTGCCCGGCCAGGATGCCGGCCAGCGCGGCCCGCAACTGTGCGCCGGTAACGGCGGCAGGCAACCGGACGGCCTCGGTCTGCGCCAGCCGGCGGGGTTTGCCGTGTTCGTAGAGCCAGTGGGCGTTGGGCAGCAACGGGATCGGGCCGACGGCGTCCTCTCGGTCGGGGGCGGTGAGGTAGGGGGCGGTGGCGGCGGCTTCGGCGTCGATCGCCTCGGCGAGCTCGCGGATGGTGCCGCATTCCAGGATGAGCCTGGGGCGCAACGCCAGGCCGCGCGCCCGCGCGGCCTGCACCACCGACAGCGCCACGATGCTGTCCAGGCCAAGCTGCACGAAGTCCGCGGTGACGTCGAGAACGGATCCGCCCAAGATCTCTGAGAGTAGTTGCGCCAGTGCCCGTTCCGTGTCGGTCTCGGGTCCGTCTCCCACCGGGGCGGCATCCGCGCCGGCGGCGGCCAACGCGGCTTCGTCCAGCTTGCCGTTGGCGGTGAGCGGGAGTTCCTCGACGAGCACGATGCGCTGGGGAATCATGTACCGCGGCAGCCGGCCGGCCAGCAGGCCGCGCAGCTCGGCGACCGAGGGCTGCCCCTGTGGTGCGGCCACGTAGGCGGTCAACCGCGGAACGTCGTTGTGATGGCGCACCAGCACCCCGGCGTGCCGGACCGCGGGATGTGACTCGAGGGCGGCGGCGATCTCGCCGGGCTCGACGCGGTACCCGCGGATCTTTGCCTGGGCGTCGGCGCGTCCCATGTACTGCAATGCGCCGTCGGGCCGGCGACGCACCAGGTCCCCGGTGCGATACAGCCGCGCGCCGGCCGCGAACGGGTCGGCGACGAACCGGGCGGCGGTCTCCCCGGGGCGGCCTAGGTAGCCGCGCGTCAGCTGGGCGCCCCCCAGATACAGTTCGCCGATCGCCCCGCACGGCA
>JAQTVU010000038.1:3628-5428 GCA_028706695.1 Mycobacterium sp. | reverse complement strand
CACCGGGCGCAGCCGCGCATCCAGGACGTAGCCGCGGGTGTGGCGGGTGGGCCGCCCGATCGAGGGCTGGTCGTGCTCGGCGATGGCCGCCACCACCGCCTCGACCGTCGTCTCGGTGGGGCCGTAGCAGTTGTAGGCCCGCATCGGTGTGCGGCTGCATTCGACGCGGATCGCGGCCCACGCGGCGCGCCCGATCGCTTCACCGCCCAGCGCAAGCACCGTCAGCGGCACCGCATCGAGCAAACCGAATGCCTGCAGCTGGGCAAACATCGAGGGCGTGGTGTCGATCATGTCGACGCGATGCTCGGCGATGACCCGGACGAGGGCCTCGGCGTCGGTCTGGGTCTTCTCGTCGACGATGTGCACGGTGTGGCCGTCGAGCAACGCGACCAGCGGCTGCCAGGCCGCGTCGAACGCGAACGACCAGGCGTGCGCGATGCGCAGCGGCCTACCCAGCCGGGCGGCCGCGGGCCGCACCACCCGGTCCAGATGGTCGTCGGCGTAGGCGCCCAGCGCGCTGTGGGTTCCGATGACGCCCTTCGGTTCTCCCGTCGTTCCCGACGTGAACACCACGTAGGCCGCCTGCCCGGGCGTGACGTCTACCGGGGCGAGGTCATCGGTGCGGCCTTCGGACGCCCCCATCAGCCCGTCGTCGACCACGATCTTCGCCCCGCTCTGGCGCAGGACGGAATCGACACGGTGAGCAGGCATCCCCGGCTCCAACGGCACGCACACGGCACCGGCCTTGAGCACGGCCAGCATCGCGACGACGTAGCCGGGGCCGCGGGGAACTGTTATGGCAATGGGTGTTTCGGGCGCCGCTCCGCGGCCGGTGAGCGCGGCAGCCAGCGCGTTGGCCCGTTCGTCGAGTTCCCGGTAGCTCAGCGTGCCGCCGGCCCAGCCCAGCGCGGGCCGGTCCGGCGTCGCCGCCGCGGCGGCGGCAAAGCGAACATGGAAACCCGCTGTTGCCGCCGGACCCAGCGCGCCTGCGGTGTGCGGCCGCGCCGCCTCTTCGTCGAGCAGGACGCTGACCTGGTGCAGCGGCCGGTCCCACCCTTGCAGCAGTCGTTCGACGGTGGCCAGGACCCGCCGGCCCAGCGTCGCCGCGCTTGCGGCGCCCAGCGCGCCGTCGATGACTTCCATCAGCACGACGAGCCGCCCGTCGGCGATGTGGGCGGCCAGCGTGACTGGGAAGTGCGACAGGCTCTCCAATGCGGACGGTGCGAATCTCACCTCGCCCATTGTGAATTGGCGGTCGGAAGCCAGACCGTCCATCGGGAAGTTCTCGTAGACCAGCAGCGTGTCGAACATCTCGCCGATCCCGCCGAGCGCCCGCAGTTGCGCATGCCCCAGATAGCAGTGCTCGCGCAGCATGGCCGCGGTGCGTTGCACCGCGCGGCATTGCTCGCCGGCGCACGCCGCCTCGTCGAGGCGCACCCGCAGGGGCACCGTGTTGATGAACAAGCCGATCATGGTTTCGACGCCGGCCAGCTCAGGCGGCCTACCCGACACGGTGACCCCGAAAACGACGTCGGTGCAACCGGTCAACCGCGACAACACCACCGCCCAGGCCATCTGCAGCACGGTGCTGACAGTGACACCCCGCGACCGTGCGCCCTCGATCAATGCCGCGGTGGCCTCGGCGTCCATGCGCAATTCGGTTCGCCGCGCCAGGCCGGCTCCTCCCCGGGCCACCGGGCCCGCATCGTCGCCGCCCAAGCCTGATCGGCCGGCTCCTCCCCGGGCCACCGGGCCCGCATCGTCGCCGCCCAAGCCTGATCGGCCGGCTCCTCCCCGGGC
>JAQTVU010000038.1:0-3528 GCA_028706695.1 Mycobacterium sp. | reverse complement strand
CCGGCTCCTCCCCGGGCCACCGGGCCCGCATCGTCGCCGCCCAAGCCTGATCGGCCGGCTCCTCCCCGGGCCACCGGGCCCGCATCGTCGCCGCCCAAGCCTGATCGGCCGGCTCCTCCCCGGGCCATCGAGCCCGCATCGTCGCCGCCCAGGGCAGCCGACAACAGGGTCGGACCCGCCAGCCCGGCCAAATGCCGGCGCCAGACGTCCTGCCCGGCCGCAAAGTCTCGGTTGGCCAGCCAGCCGATGTAATCGCGGTACGGTCGCGGCGGTGGCAGCGCACCTATGTTTCCGCCCGCCCGGTACAGTGCGACCAATTCCCCGGCGAACACCGGCAGCGACCAGCCGTCGATCACGATGTGATGCGCGGTGATCACGAAACGCCATTGGTCGCGCGGCAATTCGGCGAGCAGGAATCGGATCAGCGGGCCGCGTTCGAAGTCGAACGGGCGTCGGCGTTCGTCGAGTTCCAGGCTGCCGACGTCCTCGTGTCCCGCGTCGACGTGCCGCCACGGCACCTCGACGCGGGACGGCACGATCTGCACCGGGCGTGCGATTCCCCGGCTGAAGAAGCCGGCCCGCAGGTTCGGATGACGCATCAGCATCTTTGCCGCGCAGTCCCGCAACAATCCGGCGTCCAATGGTCCGGAGATTTCGGCGGCCATCGCGATCACATAAGGATCGGCGGCCGGCGCGTCCGCCCCGAACCCGGCCAGCGTGGCCAGCGCGTACAGGCCCTCCTGCAGTGGGCTCAGGGCCAGCACATCCTCGATTTCGGGCCCGGCCGCCGGTCCGGGCCCCGTTTCGGTGGCGGTCACGGCATGCCCCGGGAACCCGACCACAGCTCCGTGACCGCGGCCAGGTCCGCGGCCGACAGCCCGGAGGCGCTCATCGGCTCGAAGTGGTTGTCGGAGCCGTCCTTCGACGCCTCGACGGGCGCGTCAAGCGCGGTGGCCAGCTGCTGGACGGTGGGATTTTCGAAAACCATGCGCGGATCGACCGCCAGCCCCGCGGCCCGCGCCCGCGCCGCCAGCTGCACCGACAGGATGCTGTCGCCGCCCAGGGCGAAGAAGTCGTCGCAGCGCCCGACCTCGGGAATGGCCAGCAGTTCGCCGAACACCGCGGCCAGCGCGCGTTCGGTGTCGGTGCGCGGCGGTCCGGTCCGGCCGCTGGTGCCGATCGCCGGCCGCGGCAGTGCGGGACGGTTCAACTTGCCCGATTCGGTCTGGGGCAGCGCGTCGAGCACGGTCAGCGACGACGGCACCAGGTAGCCGGGCAGCGTAGCGGTGATCGCCGCGCGCACCGATGTTGCGAACGCCGCCTTGTCGGCTTCCTCGGTGATGGGCCGGTGCGGCACCACATATCCGGCCAGCGTTGTGCTGTCCTGCATCTCCCAGGTTCGGGCGGCGGCCACCGCGACCCCGTCGGCGGCGGCCAGCGCCGCCTCGACCTCCCCCAGCTCGACGCGGAATCCGCGGACCTTCACCTGGTGGTCGGCGCGGCCGACGAACTCCAGCCGGCCGTCGTCGGTCCAGCGGGCCCGGTCGCCGCTGCGGTAGAACCGCGAACCGGGTTGCGCGGCAAATGGGTTGGCGACGAACCGGGCGGCCGTCAGGCCGGGGCGGTGCCAGTAACCGTGGGCGAGTTGGCTTCCGGCGTAATATAGCTCGCCGATCACCCCGACGGGTACCGGGCGTAGCGCCTCGTCGAGCAGGTACACCTGCGAATCCGTCGTCGGGGTGCCCAACAGCGGGACCGGCGCCGCCAGCGGCCCGCGGACCAGGCCGCCGGATGTCTCGGTGGCGCCGAAGTCGTTGAGCAGCTCGGGCCGCTCGGACCCGCCGCAGGTGTCCACCAGCCGGTGCAGCAGCGCTGCGCTCACCGGTTCCCCGCTGCAGACCAGCCGGGTCAACGACCGGACCGCGGCCGCCCCGGACGGCGAGGCGAGCAGCGCCGAAACCAGGCTGGCCACCGCGGTCACCTGGGCCACCGAATGGCGCCGCACCAACGCGGCCAGGGCCTCGGGGTCGCGGTGCTCGGCATCGTCGGCCAGGATCATGGTGGCACCGGCGGCCAGGCCCGCCAGCGTCTCCATGCTGCCCTCCAGGAACGTCATGGATGCCTGGGCCAGCCGAACGTCACCGCCTGGCACCGGATAACGCGACAACTGCCAATCCAGCCGAGTCGCCATCGCCCGATGGGTGCCCAGGACACCTTTGGGGGCGCCGGTGGACCCGGAGGTGAACACCAGGTACATGGGGTCGTCCGGATGCGGCGCCGGTAACCGCCGCGGCACGCCATCCGTGTCGTCCATGACGGTCCGCACCGCTGGATCGTCGAGCGAAATCACCGTCCGGCCGGGGCTTTCGGGCATGCTGGCGGCGGCCTCGGCCGTCGTGACCACCACCCGCGGGCGCACGTCGTCGAGCATGAGTCGCTTGCGCGCCATCGGATAACCGGGATCGATCGGGAAGTATCCGGCGCCGGCCTTCATGATGCCCACCAGCGCCGTCACCAAATCGATGCCGCGCCGCGCCGACAGTCCGACCAATGATCCGGGGCCGATACCGTGGTCGGCGAGCAGCGCCGCGAAGTTGTCCGAACGGCGGTGCAGCGCAGGGTAATCGATCTGCTCGCCAGCGCAGCGCACGGCGACCCGGTCTGGACCCCACCGCCGGCTGGGTTCGAGCAATTCCGGGACGGTGCGGGCACGGCCGGGCGCCGGCTCGTCGCCCCGGCTCCAGTCCGCCACGATGCGCCGCTGCTCGGCCGGGCCGGTCAGCCGCAGGTCTAGCAAGGATTGATCGACATTGCGGGCAAACTCGCCGACCACCTGCGTCAGCCACGCCGCGAACCGCTCGACGGTGGCCCTGCGGTAGAGCTCGGCGCGGAATATGACGTTGCCTCGGTAGCCGGTGTCCCCGGCGCCGAAGAAGTTGACGCTCAGATCGGCGTGCGCCATATCGAAGGTGGGCTCCAGGGCGGTGCACACGGTATCTGTCGGCGCACCGTCGGCGCCCGTGTCGACGACCCGCACGGCGGGCAGCTCGTCGCGGACGTGCACGACCACCTGGAACAGCGGGTTTCGCGCCAGCGACCGTACCGGACCGACGCCGTCCACCACCCGATCGAACGGCAGGTCCTGGTGTGCGTAGGCGCCCAGCGCCGTGTCCCGGGCGCGGCTCAGCACCTCGCGCAGGGTCGGATTGCCGCTCAGGTCGTTGCGCAGCACCAGAATGTTGACGAAGAAGCCGACCAACTGGTCCACGTCGGCTTCGGGGCGCCCGGCGACCGGCGTTCCCAGCGGAATGTCCGTTCCCCCACCGGCTTTGTGCAACACCACGGCGACGGCGGCCTGCAGCAGCATGAATTCGGTGATGCCCAGCTCGCGGCTCAGCCCGGCCAGCCGGGTGCGGGTGGTCGCGTCGATGCCGAATTCGACGGACTCGCCGTTTCCGCGGGGTACCGGTGGGCGCGGGGAGGCGGGCCGCAGCCCGGTGTCTTCGGGCAGACCGGCCAGGCGGCTGG
>JAQTVU010000619.1 GCA_028706695.1 Mycobacterium sp. | reverse complement strand
ACGTGGTGTTCCACCTGGCCATCACGCCCGACCGTGGCTATTGCATGTCTGTTCGTGGGCTGGCCCGCGAAATCGCCTGCGCCTACGACCTGGACTTCATCGACCCGGCCGGCGAACAGATGATCAAGCCGCTGCCCGTGGAAGGGGAGGCTTGGCCGCTGACCGTGCAGGCCGACACCGCCGTTCGGCGGTTCGCGCTGCGCCAGGTCACCGGAATCAACCCCGGTGCCAGGTCGCCCTGGTGGCTGCAGCGGCGGCTGCTGCTGTGCGGCATCCGCGCGACCGCACCGGCGGTGGACGTCACCAACTACGTGATGCTGGAGCTGGGCCATCCGATGCACGCCCACGACCGCAACCGCATCACCGGGGGACTCGAGGTGCGCTTCGCCCGGCCCGGCGAGACCGTCGTCACCCTCGACGACATCGAGCGCCGGCTGGATCCTGCCGACGTGCTCATCGTCGACGACGCGGCCACGGCGGCCATCGGCGGCGTGATGGGCGCGACGAGCACCGAGGTGCGCACCGACTCCACCGACGTGCTGCTGGAGGCCGCGGTGTGGGACCCCGCCTCGATATCGCGGACGCAGCGCCGGCTGCACCTGCCCAGCGAGGCCGCCCGGCGGTACGAGCGCGGCGTGGACCCGGCCATCTCGGTGGCCGCGCTGGACCGCTGCGCGGTGCTGCTGACCGAGATCGCCGGGGGAACGGCGTCACCGATGCTGACCGACTGGCGCGGTGATCCGCCTCGCGACGACTGGTCGTTGCCGCCCATCCGCATCGCCGTCGACCTGCCGGACCGCATCGCCGGGGCGGCATACGCCCCGGGCGCCACGGTCAGGCGTCTGACCCAAATCGGGGCGGCGGTGGCCGAGGGAGGTGAGGCGCTGACCGTGACGCCGCCGAGTTGGCGACCCGATCTGCTGCAGCCCGCCGACCTCGTCGAAGAGGTCCTGCGGCTGGAGGGGCTGGAGGCCATCCCGTCGGTGCTGCCGTCGGCGCCCGCGGGCCGCGGGCTCACCGTGAGCCAAAAGCGCCGTCGGGCCATCGGCAAGGCGCTGGCGCAGTGCGGCTACGTCGAGATCCTGCCCACCCCGTTTCTGCCGGCCGGTGTGTTCGACCGGTGGGGACTGCCGGCCGACGACCCGCGGCGGACCACGACGCGCGTGCTCAACCCGCTGGAGGCCGACCGGCCGCAGCTGGCCACCACGCTGCTGCCGGCTCTGTTGGAAGCATTGGGCCGCAACGTGTCTCGCGGACTGGTCGATTCGGCGCTGTTCGCCATCGCGCAGGTGGTGCAGCCGACCGGGGAGACGCGCGGCGTCGAGCTGATTCCCGTGCACCGGCGTCCGACCGACGCCGAGATCGCCCTGCTCGACGCGTCCCTGCCGCGGCAGCCGCAACATGTCGCCGCGGTCCTGACCGGTCTGCGTGAACAGCGCGGCCCGTGGGGTCCGGGCCGGCGGGTCGAAGCCGCCGACGCGTTCGAGGCGGTGCGAATCGTCGCGCGAGCCAGCGGTACCGAGGTGACGTTGCGGGCGTCCCGACAGTTGCCGTGGCATCCGGGCCGGTGCGCTGAGGTGCTCGTCGGGGGAAGCGTCATCGGTCATGCGGGACAGGTGCATCCGGCCGTGATCGAACGGTCCGGCCTGCCCAAGGACACCTGTGCGATGGAGCTGGACCTCGATGCGATCCCCATCGCGGCAACCTTCCCCGCGCCGCGGGTGTCGCCGTTCCCGGCCGTGTTCCAGGACGTCAGTTTGGTGGTGTCCGCCGGTGTACCGGCCCAGGCGGTGGCGGACGCCGTGCGCGAGGGCGCCGGTGAGCTGCTCGAGGACATGCAGCTGTTCGATGTCTTCACCGGTCCGCAGATCGGCGCGGACCGCAAATCGCTGACGTTCGCGTTGCGCTTCCGTGCTGCGGATCGCACGCTTACCGAAGATGACGCCAGCGCCGCGCGCGACGCGGCGGTGCGGTGTGCCGCCGAACGCGTCGGGGCCGAACTGCGCGCCTGACACCGCGCAGCAGCAAGGACACCGGCTGCGGCGCGGATCCGGTCAGTCTCCCCGGCGGGAAGGTGCTTGCGGTGGCCGGCATTTGTCGACGACGCGACACTGCGCGCCGCTGTTGAAGGCCGACAGTCAACGCTGGTGACCCGCCCGGCGGTTGTCCTTCCCGCGCTGGCGGAATACCTCCACAGTTGCGGTCTCTTGCCGTTCCTGGTGAACGACGCGCCCGAGCAACTCGCTCAGGCGGTGCCGCAGCAGCAGCACCGCCGCCGCTAATCTCGCTGCCGCTCTAGGCGCGCGGGTCCCCGCGGCCGCAGATCGCTTGCGCATCTGAAAATTATTGGCACGGCGCATATTTCGCGCCAGCCGGGTCAGCTACGCCATTTTGTTTGACAAATGTTTGATAGCAACGGGTTTCGGAGTTTCGCCGCCGACGCTTCCTTTGATGCATTTTCAATCATCAGACGGGCTTCGAGCCGTTCGTTGCCCGGCGCGCGCGGTATCTCTGAAAACGGTCGTTTTCGATTTAGCTGGA
>JAQTVU010000618.1 GCA_028706695.1 Mycobacterium sp. | reverse complement strand
CGCAAGAAAGACCAGCTCGGCGAGGGCCTGGGCACGTTCGTGCGGGAGAACTTCCTGTCGCCGCCGGTCGTCGAGACCAAGCTGCGCGACGCGCAAGTCCCCGGCCGGCTCGGCAAGTGGCTGTCCGACGCCTCGCGCGCCGATCGGGTGGCGGGGGAAACGGCGACGGTGCTGCGGGTGCTGGTGGAGTTGCTGCGCGACGACGACGTCCAGCAGGTGATCGACCGGATGATCATGCGCCGCATCGCCGAACCGCAGTGGGGGCCGCCGGTGGGACGGATGCTGGGCACGCTGCTGACCGAAAACCGGCAGGAGGCCCTGATCCAGCTGCTGGCCGACCGGGCTTTCCAGTGGTCGCTGAACGCCGAAGAGGTGATCCATCGGGTGGTCGAGCAAGACTCGCCAAGCTGGTCGCCCCGATTCATCGACCACCTCGTCGGCGACCGCATCCATCGCGAGTTGATGGACTTCACCGACAAGGTGCGCCGCAACCCCGACCACGAACTGCGCCGCTCGGCCACCCGCTTCCTGTTCGAATTCGCCGACGACCTGCAACATGACCCCGACACCATCGCGCGCGCCGATGCGGTCAAGGACCAGCTGATGGCGCGCGACGAGATAGCCGACGCCGCCGCGACGGCGTGGAAGACGCTCAAGCGGCTGGTGCTCGAAGGCGTCGACGACCCGTCCAGCGCGTTGCGTTCGCGCATTGCCGACACGGTGGTCCGCATCGGGGAATCGCTGCGCGACGAGGCCGACCTGCGCGACAAGGTCGACAACTGGATAGTGCGGGCGGTGCAGCATCTGGTCACCCAGTACGGCGTGGAGATCACCGCGATCATCACCGAGACGATCGAGCGCTGGGATGCCGAGGAGGCCAGCCGGCGAATCGAACTGCACGTGGGCCGCGACTTGCAGTTCATTCGGATCAACGGCACCGTGGTAGGCGCCCTTGCCGGGCTGGTGATCTACACCGCCGCACAGTTGTTGTTCTAAGCGGCGCCCAGCAGCGCTAACGGCCGCTTGCAATAGCAAGCACTGGTCCGTACCCTGGTGTGCATCACATCCGCCGTCCGGCCGGGGGAGTACGCGATGCCACCCGAGGAGAAGCTCTCCGCAAAGGTGTCCACGGTGGCCTCAGACATGGCCTCAGACATCGGGAGCTTTATCCGCAGCCAGCGCGAACTCGCCCAGGTGTCGGTGCGGCAGCTCGCCGAACGCTCCGGTGTCAGCAACCCGTACCTGAGCCAGGTCGAGCGCGGACTGCGCAAACCGTCCGCCGACGTGCTCAACCAGATCGCGAAGGCGTTGCGGGTCTCCGCCGAGGTGCTCTACGTGCGGGCCGGGATTCTGGAGCCCGGCGAGAGCAGCCAGGTCCGTGACTCCATCATCACCGACACGGCGATCACCGAACGTCAAAAGCAGATCCTGCTTGACATCTATGCCTCGTTCGTCCACCAAAACGAGTCCAACCATGAGGAGCGTTCACCCGAATCCGACACCGAGGACTGATCCGTCCGCTCCCGGGACGCAATCAGCCCCGCCCCACGGCCGGAACCGCCGCCACCCGCCCGGCGGTGCCTAGAGGCGGACCGCCGGGTCATCCGCGAGGAAGGGGTTCGACCGTCTTAGGTCAGTTGATTGCCCGGCAAATCGCCGGACGGGCCAACCGACGGTCTTGACTACTGCCGTCGCGGGCACCGACGCTTGCCGTAACCGCAGATCATACGGCAACGAGCACCGGCAACGAAACCCACCATGAAAGGAAGCGAAATGGCTGAAACCTCGAATATCGACGACTTGCGGGCGCCGTTGTTGGCGGCCCTGGGCGCCGCCGACCTGGCCCTGGCCACGGTCAACGACCTGATCGCGAACATGCGTGAGCGCGCCGGAGAGAGCCGCACCGACGCCCGCTCCCGTGTCGAGGAGAGCCGCGCCCGGCTGGCAAGGCTGCAGGAGGACCTGCCCGAACAGCTCACCGAGCTGCGCGACAAGTTCACCACCGAGGAGCTGCGCAAGGCCGCCGAGGGCTACCTGGAGGCGGCGACCAGCCGCTACAGCGAGCTGGTCGAGCGCGGCGAGGCCGCGCTGCAGCGGTTGCGCAGCCAGCCGGTCTTCGAAGACGCGTCGGCGCGCGCCGAGGGCTACGTGGACCAAGCCGTCGAGCTGACCCAGGAGGCGCTGGGTACCGTCGCATCGCAAACCCGGGCGGTCGGGGAGCGGGCGGCCAAGCTGGTCGGCATCGAGCTGCCCAAGAAGGCCGACGAGGCCGACGAGGCCGAGAATGCCGAGAACGCGCCGGCCAGGAAGGCGCCCGCCAAGAAGGCGCCGGCCAAGAAGGCGCCGGCCAAGAAGGTCACCCAGAAGTAGTCGGCTCCCAGTTCGCCCCGCGCGACTCGGAGCAGCGGGAGTCGACGATCTGCACGGTGCCCGCCTAGGCTAAAGGCGTGAGCCACCTCGTGGGTACGGTCATGTTGGTCTTGCAGATCGCGGTCCTGGTGACGGCGGTGTACGCGTTCGTGCATGCGGCGATGCAGCGGCCCG
>JAQTVU010000617.1 GCA_028706695.1 Mycobacterium sp. | reverse complement strand
CGAACTCGTCCCCGGCGTTCTCGTGAGCGTGCCAACCGGATATTTCGTCGTCGACGGGCAGCGGGCGGGTTTCCGGACGCCGGCCCCGGCCGCGGGGCAGGACGAACCGTACTGGCGGGGGAATCCGGCCGTGGTGCCGTCCCCGTCGGGCCGGCTCGGCGACTACCCGTTCGCCGGCCTGCGAATCCTCGATCTGGGCGTCATCGTCGCCGGTGGCGAGCTGAGCCGGCTGTTCGGCGACCTCGGCGCCGAGGGCATCAAGATCGAAAGCGCCGATTACCCCGACGGCTTGCGGCAGGCCCGCGCCGGCGAGGCCATGAGTGAGTCTTTCGCCTGGACACACCGCAATCAGCTGGCATTGGGGCTGGATCTGCGCAGCGACAAGGGCAAGGACGTCTTCGGCCGGCTGGTCGCCGAGGCGGACGCGGTTTTCGCCAATTTCAAACCGGGAACCCTTGCCGCCCTTGGGTTTTCGTACGACAGGCTACGTGCCATCAATCCGCGGGTGGTGCTGGCCGAGAGCAGCGCGTTCGGCGACACGGGACCGTGGAGCAGGAGACTGGGCTACGGCCCGTTGGTGCGGGCCGCCACCGGCGTCACCCGACTGTGGACGTCCGACGATCCAGGTGACGCGCTCGACGCGGCCGGGCACGCATTCTACGATGCGACGACGATTTTCCCCGACCACGTGGTCGGGCGGGTCACCGCCGTCGCGGCGCTGGCCGCGCTGATCCGCCGCGATCGGAGCGGGGGCGGAGCCCACGTCCACATCTCGCAGGCCGAGGTCGTCGTCAACCAACTCGACACCGTCTACGTCAGCCGCACCGCACGCGCCGCGGGCAACCGCCGGATCCGCGACGACACCGGCATGCATGCGGTCTACCCATGCGCGGGCGATGACGAGTGGTGTGTCATCTCGATCCGCTCGGACGAGGAATGGCGGCGTGCGGCAAGAGTTTTCGACCATCCCGAGTGGGCCGAGGACCCGCGCTTCGGCACCGGCGAAGCGCGGGTGGCCAACCGCGGCGAGTTGGTGCAGTTGGTGTCGGCGTGGACCCGCGCGCGCACCCCGGTGCGGGCCGCCGAGCTGCTGCAGGCGGCCGGCGTTCCGGCCGGTCCGATGAACCGGCCGCCCGACCTGCTCGAGGACCCGCAGCTGAGGGCGCGAAAGGTGTACAGCGACATGGTGCATCCGCTGATCGAGCGCCCGCTGCCCGCGGAGACGGGCCCGGCGCCGTTTTTGCACATTGCGCCGGCCCCGCAGCGCCCGGCGCCGATGCCGGGCCAGGACACCGTCGAGATCTGCCGAAAGCTGCTCAAAATGAGCTCCGAGCAGATCGCGCGGCTGATGGGCGAGGGCGTGCTGTTCGGCCCGCCCTGACGCCCGCGTCGCCGGGGCTACCTCGGACGGGATGCGCGACGGGCAGCGCGACACCGGCGTGACGCTCGACACAGTTCACGCCTTTAGCGGCCCGCGTCGTCCCCGCGATAGGTTCGTGTCATGACCGTCAACCCCAGGACACCCGTGCTGATCGGTTACGGACAGGTCAACCATCGCGACGAAATCGACCCCGGATCGCGGTCGGTGGAACCGGTAGACCTGATGGCCGCCGCGGCCCGGCAAGCCGCCGGCCCCCGGGTGATCGAGGCCCTGGACTCCATCCGCGTGGTCAACATCCTGTCGGCGCACTACCGCGATCCCGGGCTGCTGCTGGGCCGGCGAATCGGCGCCGCCGACTTCACCACCTTGTACAGCCCGATCGGCGGCAACGTGCCGCAGGCGCTGGTCAACCAAGCCTGCTTGGACATCCAGCGGGGTAGGGCCGGGGTGGTGCTGCTGGCCGGCGCCGAAACCTGGCGCACCAGGACCGGGCTGAAGGCCAAGGGCGGGCTGACGTGGACCGTTCAGGACGAATCCGTGCCGATGGCCGAGGTCTCCGGCGCAGACGTCCCCATGGCCGGTGCGGCGGAGATCCGGATCAAGCTGGACCGGCCCGCCTACGTCTATCCGCTGTTCGAGCAGGCGCTGCGCATCGCCAACGACGAGGCGATCGAAAAGCATCGCGAGCGCCTCGGGGAACTGTGGGCCCGATTCAACGCCGTGGCCGTCGACAACCCGCACGCCTGGATCCGCAAGCCGATGACCGCCGCGGAGATCTGGCGACCCGGCGCCGGGAACCGCATGATCAGCTGGCCCTACACCAAGCTGATGAACGCCAACAACATGGTGGACCAGGGCGCCGCGCTGGTGCTGACTTCGGTCGAACAGGCCACCCGCCTGCAGATCCCCGCCGAACGGTGGGTGTTCCCGCACGCGGGCACCGACGCCTACGACACCCCGGCCATCGCCGAGCGTGACGAGCTGCACCGGTCCGCGGCCATCCGGATCGCCGGAACGCGGGCACTGGAACTGGCCGGGCTGGGCATCGACGACGTCGACTACATCGACCTGTACTCGTGTTTTCCCTCCGCGGTCCAAATCGCGGCGGCTGAACTCGGACTGTGCATCGACGACCCCGCCCGCCCCGTCACCGTGACCGGCGG
>JAQTVU010000037.1 GCA_028706695.1 Mycobacterium sp. | reverse complement strand
GTGGGTGGGGATCATGACGTAGTTGGTCAAGGTGTTCGCGCCGAGTTGTTCAGAGCCCGGCAGCAGGAAGCCCGTGGCGAGCTGCGTCGTCGAGAGCGTCGGGTAGGTGCCGTGCACGAAGACGATGCCGGCCAGCGCGTTGAGGTCGGAGAAGATGTCGATCGGGTACTGCGGGAAGTCGGCGAAGCCGTCGTATTCCAGCGAGTAGATGGTGGTGTGGAACAGGTCGCTGGGCGTCGAGTTGCCGAAGGTGATGCCCAGGCTCGGCAGGCTCAGGCCGGGGAAGCGGGCGAGCAGGCCGCCGTTGGGGGCGCTCACGTCGCCCAGCAGGGTGAAGTGGATCTGGTTGGACGTGTAACCCATGTCGTGCAGGATCGGCATCGCCATCGAGGCGGCGATCGAGCTCTGTGAGTAGCCCAGCACGGAGATCGGCCCACCGGTACCGGGCGTCGGCAGCGCCGCCTTGATGGCGTTCTGCAACTCGGTGACGTCGCGCGCCAGCGAGATGTCCAGTGTCAGGTCCTTGACGCCGGTGAAGGGGTACAACCCCTCGGCCGTGGAGACGGCTTGGGAGACGACGCCGGTAGGCAGAGTGAACTGGGTCAGGTAGCGGCCGGCGACGTTGGACATGTAGGTCGACGACGGGGTCGCCGTGCCGCTGCCGCTCATGATCAATTGGGCGGTGACGGCGATCTGGCTGGGATTGAACGGCGTGTTGAAAACCGGGTTCGGGAGCCCGCCACCCGCACCGAGCGCACTGGCGATGTTCGCCTCTGCCTGCGCGTAGGCATTGCCGGCGGCGGTCAGCGCCGCCACGAACTGTTCATGGAATGCGGTCGCCTGCGCCAGCAGCGCCTGATACTCCTGACCGAAAGAGCCGAAAAACGCCGCGGTGACCGCGGAAACCTCGTCTTCGGCGGCCGCCGCAAGACTGGTCGTCTGCATCGCGGCCGCGGACTTGGCGTCGTCGATCGCCGACCTGATGGCCGCCGCATCCGCCGCGGCCATCGCCATCAGCTGGGGCTCCGCGGTCAAGCTCGTCACCGGCTTCTCCCTTCGGACACGGTTTTTCGTCGCGATGCCGACAGCGCCGCCGAAACGCTGACCCGGTGCAACGCGGAGCCCCCGCCGGTCAGCCTAGAGCTGCCGCTTGGTTTTGTCCGGCATTTTAGGCCTGGCGTTTCGAGCGCCCACTCGCCACCGGCTCAAGGCGGCCCGCCCTGCTGCGTCGCCGGTCCGCGACACCCCTTGCGCCGCGGGCGTTCCGCCGCGCCCGGGTAGGAGTTTGCTGAAGTCGTCGACGAGCGGATCGGCTGTCGCACCGGCGACGCGGCGACGCGGGAAAAGGCCGGCGCCGCCGCAGGTTCAGGCGAGCAGCGCGCGGCGCAGGCGCTCCACGTCGGCCGCGGCGATGCCCGCGTCGCGCACGTAAGCCTCCAGCGATCCGAATTGCTCGTCGATCGTCTGGCGTGCCGCGGCCAGATACTCCGCACGGACGCCGAGCACCCCGTCGGAGAGCCGGGCCTCGGCGAAGGTCATCACCTCCGGGGTCAGTTCGGTGTCCGAGCGCTGCTGGATCATCTCCGAGATCAGGGTCCGCAGCTGTGGCGCGGCGTCGTTGCTGCGCAGGAAATCGGTGACGATGGTGTCGCGGTCGATGCCGACCGTCTCGAGCGCCGTCGCGACGATGAAGCCGGTGCGGTCCTTTCCCGCGAAGCAGTGCGTGAGCACCTGGCGTCCGGCGGCCAGCAACATGACGACGCGGTGCAGCGCGCGCTGCGCCCCGGTGCGCACCGGGAATCGGCGGTATTCGTCGATCATGTACCGCATGGCGGCCTCGTCAACCGACAGGCCGTCCCCGCTTTCGAGGAGCCGCTGAAGTGCATGCTCGTGCGGCGCCCGGCCGCCGATATCGGGCGCGTCGTCGGCGAGGTCGGGAAACGGCAGCAGGTGCACCTCGATGCCGTCGGGAACCCGACCCGGACCGCGGCGGGCGACCTCCCGCTTGGAGCGCAGGTCGGCGACGTCGGTCACCCCCAGGCGGCGCAGCGTCGCCCGGCCGTCGTCGTCGAGGCGGCTCAGCTCGCCGGAACGGAACAGCCGCCCCGGACGCAACGCGGGTACGCTGTCGGTGACATCGCGGAAGTTCCACGCCCCCGACAGTTCCCGGAAGGCCTCAGCCATGCGCGGTGACCGCCGCGGCGAACGGGGACTTCTCCCGGTCCAGCTCCGCGCGGGCGATGGTCTGCAGGTGCACCTCGTCGGGCCCGTCGAAGATGCGCATCGCGCGATGCCAGCCGTAGAGGCGGGCCAGCGGTGTGTCGTCGCTGACCCCGGCGGCCCCGTGCACCTGGATAGCGCGGTCGACGACGTCGCACGCCACCTGCGGGGCCACCGCCTTGATCATCGCGACCAGGTGGCGCGCCCGCTTGTTGCCGTGCTGGTCAATGGTCCACGCGGCCTTTTCGCACAGCAACCTTGCCTGGTCGATTTCGTTGCGCGACTTAGCAATTGCCTGCTGCACCACGCCCTGCTCGGACAACGGGCGGCCGAACGCCACCCGATGGCGCGCCCGGTCGACCATGAGGGCCAGCGCCCGTTCGGCCCCGCCCAGCGCGCGCATGCAGTGGTGGATGCGCCCCGGCCCCAGCCGGGCCTGCGCGATCGCGAAGCCGGACCCTTCCTCGCCGAGCAGGTTGGCCGCCGGCACGCGGACGTTGTCGTAACTCACCTCGCAGTGGCCGTGCTGGTCCTGCCGGCCGAACACCGGTGTGGATCGGATGATCGTCACGCCCGGGGTGTCCGTCGGCACCAGGATCATCGACTGCTGCATATGCGCCGCCGCGGCGGGGTTGGTGCGGCCCATCACGATCAGGACCTTGCAGCGCGGGTCCGCCGCGCCCGACGTCCACCACTTGCGGCCGTCGATGATGTAGGCGTCGCCGTCGCGCCGGATCGTGGTTTCGATGTTGCGCGCATCGCTGCTGGCGACCGCCGGCTCGGTCATCGAAAACGCGCTGCGGATCTCGCCGTTGAGCAACGGGACCAGCCAGCGGGTGCGCTGTTCGTCGGTGGCGAACATGTGCAGGATTTCCATGTTGCCGGTGTCGGGCGCCGCACAGTTGAGCGCCTCGGGCGCGAGCGCCAGGCTCCAGCCGGTGAGCTCGGCCAGCGGCGCGTACTCGAGGTTGGTCAGACCCGACTCGGCCGGCAGGAACAGGTTCCACAGTCCGCGTTCTTTGGCCCTGCTCTTCAGCTCCTCGACGACCGGCGGAACGGTGTGGTCGTCGGGGCCGACCCGGCGGCGATAATCGTCGTAGCCGGCCTCGGCCGGAAAGACGTACTCGGTCATGAAGTCGGACAGCCGCTTGTGGTAATCGCTGGCCTTGGCCGACATCGCGAAATCCATGTCCGCCACGATAGAACTCAGCGCCGTTGCCGCGGCCTTCGGCATCGGGATTGACGGCGCCGCCGAGAACTCCGTGTCAGCGGGCTGCCCACAGTCGATCCGGCCGATCCCGCCGATTCGCCGAGGCAGCCGCTCGCCTCGGCGCCCGCGACGCCGCACGATGAGTGGCATGACCGAATCCAGTCCCCCGTTGCGTCCCTTCACCGTCGAAACCGCGATGCAGAAAGTGCAGGCCGCTGAGGACGCCTGGAACACCTGCGACCCCGAGTACGTCAGCCGGGGCTACACACGCGACTCGCACTGGCGCAACCGCGACCAGCACATCACCGGCCACGACGAAATCGTGGCGTTTCTGACGCACAAGTGGCAGCGCGAACTCGACTATTCGCTGCGCAAGGGCTTGTGGGCCTTTCAGGACAACCGCATTGCGGTGCGATTCCAGTACGAGTGCCGCGACCGTGCCGGCCAGTGGTACCGCAGCTACGGCAACGAGCTATGGGAATTCGCGCCGTCGGGGCTGATGGCGCGCCGCGAAGCCAGCATCGACGACGTACCGATCGACGAAGCCGAGCGGCGTTATTTCGGACCGCGTCCGGCTTCCGAACGCGGGCAAGACATCCCGTTGTGGTGAATCGCGGGCGCAGCACAACGTTGGGTCGCAACACAACGTCGGTTTGTGGCGCCACAACAATGCGACAACTACTGAACTGTGTGCCGGTGGCGGACTATCGACCCGGAGAGCCGCCCGACTGCCGGTGAGTGCTCGTCGCGGGTGATCACACGTCGGTGGCCCAAACGTGGCGCGCGGTACGGTAGCGAAACGTGCGGCCGAAGGGCCGGATTTTGTCGACAGAAAGCACGGGAAAGCAGATGTACGCGTCATGACAGATTCGCAGGCAGCGCCGGTCAGGGTCGGTGTGGTCGCCGAGTCCGGGGCCGGCGAGCGCAGGGTCGCGTTGGTCCCCAAGGCGGTCGCTCCGCTGGTCAAAAGCGGTGTCAGCGTGGTCGTCGAATCCGGTGCCGGTGAGAAGGCGCTGCTTCCCGACGCGCTCTACGCCGAGGCCGGCGCGAGCATCGGCGACGCGTGGGCGGCTGACGTCGTGGTCAAGGTCGCCCCGCCCAGCGCCGCGGAGGTCGCCCGGCTGCACCGCGGCCAGACGCTGATCGGCTTCCTGGCCCCGCGCAACGCCGACAACTCGATCGACGCGCTGAGCCGGGCGGGCGTGCAGGCCTTCGCGCTGGAGGCGATCCCGCGCATCTCGCGCGCCCAGGCGATGGACGCCCTGTCGTCGCAGGCCAACGTGTCCGGGTACAAGGCCGTCCTGGTGGCGGCCTGGGAGTCGACGCGGTTCTTCCCGATGCTGACCACGGCGGCGGGCACCGTGAAGCCGGCCACCGTGCTGGTGCTCGGTGTCGGGGTAGCCGGGCTGCAGGCCCTGGCGACGGCCCGGCGACTGGGGGCGCGCACCACCGGGTATGACGTGCGTCCCGAGGTGGCCGACCAGGTGCGCTCGGTGGGCGCCCAGTGGCTGGACCTGGGCGTCTCGAATGTCTCGGCCGCCGGTGCGGGCGGCTACGCCCGGGAACTCACCGAGGAGGAGCGCGCCCAGCAGCAGAAGGCGCTGGAGCAGGCCATCACCGAGTTCGACGTGGCGATCACCACCGCACTGGTCCCCGGCCGGGCCGCGCCGCGGTTGGTGACCGCCGCGGCGGTGCAGGGCATGAAGCCCGGCAGCGTGGTGGTCGACCTGGCCGGGGAAACGGGCGGCAACTGCGAACTCACCGAACCCGGGCGGACCGTCGTCAAGCACGGCGTGACGATCGCCTCGCCGCTGAACCTGCCGGCCACGATGCCCGAGCATGCCAGCGAGCTGTACAGCAAGAACATCACCGCGCTGCTGGACCTGTTGATCAAAGACGGCAAGCTGGCCCCCGACTTCAACGACGAAATCGTCGCGTCGGCCTGCGTGACCCACGTCGGCGACGGTGCGGAACGCGGTGGTGCGCACGAGCGGCGCCAGATCCCTCGGAAGGACACCTGATGTACGACGAGCTGTTGCAGAACCTGGCGATCCTGGTGTTGTCCGGGTTCGTGGGCTTCGCGGTGATCTCCAAAGTGCCCAACACGCTGCACACGCCGCTGATGTCGGGGACCAACGCCATCCACGGGATCGTGGTGCTGGGCGCGCTGGTGGTGTTCGGCAAGATCGAGCATCCCTCGATCGGCCTGCAGATCATCCTGTTCGTCGCGGTGGTGTTCGGCACGCTGAACGTCATCGGCGGGTTCATCGTCACCGACCGGATGCTGGGCATGTTCAAGGGCAAGAAGCCCGGTGCCGCTTCGGCCGGGAAGACCACCAATGCGGGAGGGCCTGCGGGCAAATGAATTATCTGGTCTCTTCCCTCTACATCGTCTCCTTCGCACTGTTCATCTACGGCTTGATGGGCCTGACCGGGCCCAAAACCGCGGTGCGCGGCAACCTGATCGCCGCGGTCGGCATGACCCTGGCCGTGGCGGCGACGCTGATCATGATCCGCGACACCAGCCAGTGGCCGCTGATCATCGCCGGCCTGGCCGTCGGCGTGGTGCTCGGCGTGCCGCCGGCGCGGCTGACCAAGATGACCGCCATGCCGCAGCTGGTGGCGTTCTTCAACGGTGTCGGCGGCGGCACGGTCGCGCTGATCGCGCTGTCGGAGTTCATGGAGACGACCGGCTTTTCGGCGTTCCAGCACGGCGAGTCGCCGACCGTGCATATCGTGGTGGCCTCGCTGTTTGCCGCGATCATCGGCTCTATCTCGTTCTGGGGCTCGATCATCGCCTTCGGCAAACTGCAGGAAATCCTGCCCGGCCGGCCCATCGGCCTGGGGAAAGCTCAACAACTTGTCAACGTGTTGCTGCTGGGCGCGGCCGTCGCCGCCGCAGTGGTCATCGGCCTGCACGCGCATCCCGACACCGGCGGAACGTCGCTGTGGTGGATGATCGGCCTGCTGGCCGCCGCCGGTGTGCTCGGCCTGATGGTGGTGCTGCCCATCGGCGGCGCCGACATGCCGGTGGTCATCTCCCTGCTGAACGCGATGACCGGGCTCTCGGCGGCCGCGGCTGGTCTGGCCCTCAACAACACCGCCATGATCGTCGCCGGCATGATCGTCGGCGCGTCGGGTTCGATCCTGACCAACCTGATGGCCAAGGCGATGAACCGGTCGATCCCCGCGATCGTGGCGGGCGGGTTCGGCGGTGGCGGGGTGTCCCCCGGCGGCGGCGACGCCGGCGACAAGATCGTCAGGCCCACCTCGGCCGCCGACGCCGCCATCCAGATGGCCTACGCCAATCAGGTGATCATCGTCCCGGGTTACGGGCTCGCGGTCGCGCAGGCCCAGCACGCCGTCAAGGACATGGCATCGCTGCTGGAAGACAAGGGCGTGACGGTCAAATACGCGATCCACCCGGTGGCCGGTCGCATGCCCGGCCACATGAACGTGCTGCTGGCCGAGGCCGAGGTCGACTACGACGCGATGAAAGACATGGACGACATCAACGACGAGTTCGCCCGCACCGACGTCGCGATCGTCATCGGCGCCAACGACGTCACCAACCCCGCAGCCCGCAACGAGGCGTCCAGTCCAATCTATGGCATGCCAATCCTCAACGTGGACAAGGCCAAGTCGGTGATCGTGCTCAAGCGGTCGATGAACTCCGGCTTCGCCGGCATTGACAACCCGCTGTTCTACGCCGACGGCACCACCATGCTGTTCGGGGACGCCAAGAAGTCGGTGACCCAGATCGCCGAGGAACTCAAGGCGCTATAGGAGGCGCTATAGGCGGGCCGAAAGCGAGCTCATGCCGGTCAGACCGGCGGATACGCGGGCGGCGGGTAACCGTTGCCGTCAACCACACCGCGCAGGCCCCACGGGACGTATCTGAGGAAGAATTCGATCTCGTCGCTGGCGTCGTAATCCGGGCTCGGGTCCATGGGGCCACCCCTCTAGTCGCGACTTCTCGTGCAACGGCAGTCTAGTCCCAGCCGGATCGGCACGATACCCGCTTACACTGTCCAACCAGTTGATCGATAGGTCGCCTCATGCGGGCACCCTCCCGCGGGCAGTGACGATAGTGAGTACAGATGCCATCCGAGAACGGGCTCTCACGCCGTGAGGAGTTGCTGGCTGTTGCCACCAAGCTGTTCGCCGCCCGCGGCTATCACGGCACCCGGATGGATGACGTGGCCGAAGTGATCGGGCTGAACAAGGCGACCGTCTATCACTACTACGCCAGCAAATCACTGATTCTGTTCGACATCTATCGCCAGGCGGCCGACGGCACGCTGGCCGCCGTGCATGACGACCCGTCCTGGACGGCGCGCGAGGCGTTCTACCAATACACCGTGCGGCTGCTGACCGGTATCGCTGCCAATCCCGAGCGGGCCGCGGTCTATTTCCAGGAGCAGCCCTATATCACGGAGTGGTTCACCAGCGAGCAGGTCGCCGAGGTGCGGGAGAAGGAAGCCCAGGTCTACGAGCACGTGCACGGCCTGATCGATCGCGGGATCGCCAGTGGCGAATTCCACGAGTGCGACTCGCACGTGGTGGCGCTGGGCTACATCGGGATGACGTGGGGCAGCTACCGCTGGCTGCGGCCGAGCGGCCGGCGCTCGGCCAAGGAAATCGCCTCCGAGTTCAGCACCGCCCTGTTGCGCGGCCTAATCCGCGACGAGACGATCCGCCAGACCGCGCCGCTGGGGCCTTAAGGATTCAGCTCAAGTCCGGCGGCGATTTGAGCTCCAGGGTGCTTCCGGCGTTCGCCGCTCAGAGAGTTGGCAGCGCCGGCGCCACCGAGTCGATCACCGCACGAATCCGGGGGTGTCGCGTGCGGTGATCAGCGGTTTGACGATTACGCGCCGACGCGATGCCGTCGGTGAACGGGCACCGACCGCGGCGCGGCCCGGTCCGCAAGCTGCATGTCGATGCCGAGCAGCCACCGCGGCCGTGCCCGGCTTCGCGGTTGGGTGGCCGAACACCGGACAGGCGTAGCCGCCCTCGGCGAAGCTCCCGCCGGCAGGTACCGTCAGGCGCTGGTCCTCACGCCCGCAACCGAACTGGACGTCCTCGCGCTGTACGGTCATGCAAAACTCATGAACCGGCGTCAAATTTTTCGTGCGCTCAACCTGAACAGGAGGTCCGCCATGGCGATCCGCGCCGCGGACGTCGGCACCGGTGACGGGGGATGGCCGGTCTTGAGCGAACTCACCGCCAACCCGCAGCTCGAGGCGACCGGATTTGGTGTCTCGACGCCGGAAACGGTGCGCAGGCGCGCCCTGACCGCCGGCCTCAGCGTCGTCGGTTCCGCGCCGGAACCACTGCAACACCCGTGGCGTGTCATGCCCGACGAACACGTCGCAGGCGCTGCAGACGCCGCACGACAAGGTAATCCAATTGTTCATAACGCCGCCTATGACACCACGGAAATTGACACCACGGAGATCATGCACCAGCTGGGCTGCGGCCGGTCTTTTGACGAGACGTCGATGCTGCTGCTGCAGCCGGGCGCTTCGTCAGCGTCATCCCCGCGCTGATCGCCGCACCACCCGGCTCCGCACCACGCTGGAGCTTCCGGTGGTCACCGGAAAGGACCGCCATGCGCCGAACAACCCGGTCGCCGGCTAGGCGATCGCCGAATCGAAAGGAATCCTCGTGGGACGGGTAGCCGGAAAAGTCGCGCTCATCAGCGGCGGAGCTCGCGGGATGGGCGCCTCCCATGCGCGCCTGCTGGTAAAAGAGGGGGCCAAGGTAGTGATCGGCGACATCCTCGACAACGAGGGCAAGGCGCTGGCCGACGAACTCGGGGAAGCCGCGCGCTACGTCCGGCTCGACGTCACCCAGCCCGACCAGTGGGACGCCGCGGTTGCGACGGCCATTGGGGCGTTCGACAAGCTCGATGTGCTGGTCAACAACGCCGGCATTGTGGCGCTCGGACCGTTGAAGAGTTTCGATCTGGCCAAGTGGCAGAAGGTGATCGACGTGAACCTGACGGGCACCTTCCTGGGGATGCGGGTGGCCGTGGAGCCGATGACCGCGGCTGGGGGCGGCTCGATCATCAACGTGTCGTCGATTGAGGGCCTGCGCGGGGCGCCGATGGTGCACCCGTATGTGGCGTCGAAGTGGGCGGTCCGCGGCCTGGCCAAGTCGGCGGCCCTGGAGCTGGCGAAGTTCAACATCCGGGTGAACTCCGTCCATCCCGGCTTCGTCCGCACCCCGATGACCGCATACCTGCCCGACGATGTGGTCACCATCCCCCTCGGCCGCCCGGCCGACTCGATGGAAGTGTCGACGTTCGTGTTGTTCCTGGCCAGCGACGAATCGTCCTACGCGACCGGCAGCGAGTTCGTCATGGACGGCGGACTGGTGGCGGATGTGCCGCACAAGCCCTTCTAAGAGCCCGGACCCGCAAT
>JAQTVU010000616.1 GCA_028706695.1 Mycobacterium sp. | reverse complement strand
CGGCTTGGCTCGCGTCCCCGGTCAGCCGCAGCGCGTAACGCCACAGCACCGCGGCGTGTTCGTCGTAGATCGCCTTCATCAGCGCGGCCTCCGCGTCCGCCGACGCCGCCCCGCCGCCAGCAACCCGAGTCACTCGATCACCTCCACCTAGTGACACGAGCCGCCGGATCAGTTGGTTCACGCGGGCCTTACCCGGGCAGCGTCAGGATGCGCGGCCCATCGTCGGTCACCGCCACCGTGTGCTCCCAGTGGGCCGCATGTGACCTGTCGGCGGTGATCACCGTCCATTCGTCGTCGAGCACCACCGTCTTGGCGGTTCCCAGGGTCAGCATCGGCTCGATGGCCAGCACCGAGCCGGGTGCCAGCAGCGGGCCCCGCCCGGCTGCGCCTTCGTTCGGCAAGAACGGGTCCATGTGCATCTGTCGCCCGATGCCGTGGCCGCCGTAGCCCTCCACGATTGCGAACGCACGTCCGTAGCGCGCCTCGGCCCTGCGCGCACCCATCTCGATGGCGTGCGAGACGTCGCTCAACCGATTGCCGGGGATCATCGCCACGATGCCGGCTTCCAGCGAGTCCCGGGTCGCCGCGCACAGCTCCTGGTCGGCCGCACCGAGTGTCTCCACGCCGAAGCTGATCGCCGCGTCCCCGTGCCAGCCGTCGAGCACCGCGCCGCAGTCGATGGACACCAGATCACCGGGCGCCAGCATCTCCGAGGCCGACGGGATGCCGTGCACCACCCGCTCGTTGACCGACGAGCAGATCGACGCCGGATAACCGTGGTATCCCAGGAAGGACGGCGTCGCGCCGGCCTCGCGGATCACCGATTCGGCGATGTCGTCGAGGCGCAGGGTGGATGCCCCGGGGACCGCCGCGGCATGCACCGCGCGCAGTGCCGCCGCGACCACGGCTCCGGCCGCGGCCATCGCGTCCAGCTCGCCGGCGGTTCGCTGCGGCACGACCTTACGGCTGCGCAGCCGTGCCAGCGGGCTCATCGCTACGTGCCCAGCGCTTTCAGCGCCCGGGCGAAGACCTCGTCCACCGCGCCAACGGCGTCGACGGTCCTCAACTGGTCGCGGTAGTAGTCCAGCAGCGCGGCGGTCTCGTCGCGGTAGACCTTCATCCGGTTCAGGATGATCTCGTCGGTGTCGTCGGCGCGCCCGCGCGCCTTGAGCCGCCGCAACAACTCGTCCGGGGAGACACAGAACTCCAGCACCGCGTCGATGTCGGTGCCGCGGCGCTCAAGCATCTCGTGCAGCGCCTGGGCTTGGTGCAGCGAGCGCGGATACCCGTCCAGGATGAATCCGTGGGCCGCGTCGGAGTCGTTGAGCCGATCGTCGACGAGCTGGTTGGTCAGGTCGGCGGGCACCAGGTCGCCGGCGTCCAGGTACCGTTTGGCCTCCAGCCCGAGTTTGGTGCCTTCGGTGATGTTGCGCCGGAACAGGTCGCCGGTCGAGATCTGCGGGATGCCCAGCTTCTCGGCGAGTTTTTCCGCCTGCGTGCCCTTGCCCGCCCCCGGCGGCCCCAGCAAAACCACTCTCACTTAAGGAACCCTTCGTAATTGCGCTGCATGAGCTGACTTTCGATCTGTTTGACGGTATCCAAGCCGACACCGATCATGATCAGGACCGCCGTGCCACCGAACGGCAGGTTCTGGACCGCTCCGCCGTTGCCGATCTGGAGGAACAGGTTGGGCAGCACGGCGATCGCGCCCAGGTAGATCGAGCCCGGCAGCGTGATGCGGCCCAGCACGTAGCGCAAGTAGTCGGCGGTCGGTTTGCCCGGCCGGATACCGGGGATGAAGCCGCCGAACTTCTTCATCTCGTCGGCGCGCTCGTCGGGATTGAAGGTGATCGACACGTAGAAATACGTGAAGAAGATGATCAGCCCGAAGTAGATGGCGATGTAGACCGGGTCGCTCGGGTCGGACAGGTAGGTGCCGACGAACTTGTCCCACCAGCTGTTGCCGACCCCCCCGGTGCCGCTGCGCACCAGCTGGGTGATCAGGTGCGGGATGTAGATGAGCGACGACGCGAAGATGACCGGGATGACGCCGGCCTGGTTGACCTTGAGCGGCAGGTACGTCGAAGTGCCGCCGTACATGCGCCGGCCCACCATGCGCTTGGCGTACTGCACCGGGATCCGGCGCTGGCCCTGCTCGACGAACACCACCCCGACGATGATGATCAGCGCGGCCGCGCAGACCGCGGCGAAGATGGCCCCGCCCCGGCTGTCCAAGATGGTCTTGCCCTCGGAGGGGATGCGTGCGGCGATGCCGACGAAGATCAGCAGCGACATGCCGTTGCCGATGCCGCGTTCGGTGATCAGCTCGCCCATCCACATCACCAACGCCGCACCGCCGGTCATCACCATCACGATCACGACCAGGGTGAAGATGCTCTGGTCGGCGACGATGTCCAGTGAGCAGCCCTGCAGCAGCCCGCCGTTGGCCGCCAGCGCCACGATGCTGGTGGCCTGCAGGATGGCCAGCGCGATCGCGAGGTAGCGGGTGTACTGGGTCATCTTGGCCTGGCCGGACTGGCCTTCCTTGCGC
>JAQTVU010000615.1 GCA_028706695.1 Mycobacterium sp. | reverse complement strand
ATACCCGCACCTCGACCGGCACAGCGGTGCCACGGCTCACCCGATAACGTCGCAGTGGCTCACCAGCCAACGGAACAGTGGCTCACCCCACAGCGGAACACCGGCTCTCACCGAGCGTGATATCCACTGGACTTCGATTATCCGGGGTTTGTGCACACGGTGCTGGTGGACATGCGTGCCCGGCTAGCCCGCTCGGATCGGCCGGACCGGATCTTTGAGGTCCGCTTCGGAACGGTCGTCGATAGCACGCTGTTCCACTCGATGCCCGTGGAGTTGCGCGAGGGCTACCAACAGTCGATCGTGCGCGCCGCCGCGCCCGGGCAGGAACGGTTCTGGCCACGCGAGGATGCGATCCACTACCAACAGTCGATCGTGCGCGCCGCCGCGCCCGGGGCTTCTTATTTCGTACTGGTCTTCGACCGGAACAGCATGCCGGCCGACGGACCGGTCAACGCGGTCACCGAGGACGAATTGCGCGACGTGGTCTCCAAGCACTGGGTGATCGACGAGATCCGGCCGGCCCGCATCCACGCCAAAGTTCCTGAAAACTTCCTCGAGGAGCGGTTTGAATCGTTCGCCGTCGCCGACGTCCGCGACGAGCCCAACGTCCGCAAGTCGGTCGGGGCCTGGCTACTCTCGGCGCATCTCGGCTAGGGGCCGCATGCCCTGGCCGGGTCGCCGTCAGTATCCGGTCAGTTCTTCGCCATGACGAATTGGGCCACCTCGGTGATGCCGCGGCGGAAGAAGTCCGCGCATCCCTTCAGGTAGCGCTGGTAGCGGTCGTACACCTCTTCGGAGGTGAACCCGATCGCCTCGTCGCGACGATCCGCCAACGCCGCCGACCACATGTCGAGCGTCCGGGCGTAGTGCGGGCTCATCTGCTCGGTTCCCGCCAGGTGGAAACCCGCGCCGCGCGAGAACTCGACCACGTCCTCCTCCGAGGGAACCTGACCGCCCGGGAAGATCTCTTTCCCGATGAACTGCATGAACCGCAGATCCGACATGGTGATCGGAATCCCGTTCTTGTGCCAATAGCTCGGCGGATGGGTAAAAATCGTCTCCAGCACCATCCGGCCGCCCGGAGGCAGAAGGCGGTAGGCCGTCTCGAAGAACGGCGCGTACCGATCTTTGCCGAACGCCTCGAACGCTTCGATGCTCACGATGCGGTCCACGGGTTCCTCGAATTCTTCCCACCCGCACAGCAAGACGCGGCGCGAGCGGTCGGTGTCGAGTTGATCCAGCAGCTCCTGGCTGTAAGCCCGCTGGTTGCGGCTCAAGGTGAGACCGATGACGTTGACGTCATAGCGCTCGATCGCCCGCTTCATCGTCGAACCCCACCCGCAGCCGACCTCGAGCAGCGTCATGCCCGGCTGCAGACCAAGGCCGTTCAGGGCGAGGTCGATCTTGGCGAGCTGCGCCTGCTCCAAAGACATGTCGTCACGCTCAAACAGCGCGCAGCTATACGTACGCGACGGGTCCAAGAACGTCGAGAAGAAATCATTGGACAGGTCGTAGTGTGCCTGAACATCTTCGTAGTGCGGCCGCATCTGCGTCGACCTGGACATGTCGTCACCCCCGAAATGAGTTCCCGACTTCTGACCTCGCCATCGTAGCCGCGTTCTCCCAAACGATCAGCACGGAGGCCCCGTCGGTGTGCCGCCTACCGGAAGTCACGGCGCGTTCGGCGTTGGTCGATGAAGCAACCGAAACGATGCCGGCTTTTCGGACCATGTCCGCGGTGTCGAATTCCCTTGAACATTCCGGCACGCCCACCAGCAGAGCTTTGCGAGTACCGGCATGGCAACGAGTCCGGGTGGAGGTCTGCTAGATGCGCCGATTGCCGATCGCTTGCCGCCGAAAAAGCCCAGTGGGCTGGCGCGGAGTGACCGCACCAGCCCACTGTCGTGTACTTAAGTCCTTAGCTTAGACGGCAGAAACTCCTACTGCCTGGGGCCCTTTGGCTCCCTGCCCTACCTCGAACTGAACGCGCTGGTTTTCCTCGAGCGAGCGAAAGCCACTTCCCTGGATCTCGGAGTAGTGGACGAACAGGTCTTTTGCGCCGTCGTCAGGGGTGATGAAGCCGAAGCCCTTGTCACCGTTGAACCATTTCACAGTTCCCTGTGCCATTTGTATTACTTCTTTCCTTTCAATGCGAATGTACCAAAAACATCCGCGTGTCCAGGCTAGCATGAGCCAGCCGGGTTACTGATTACCCTTGCGGCGCAACGGTAATCAAATCGTTGCTCGGCCGGGGCGGCGGCGCCGCCGGCGGCCGGCGGAAGTCGAGTGGGGCGGCCGCGCCGGGGCCGGCTTTTGCGGTGCGGGAGCCCGGTAGGGCGCCACGTCACCAGCCACCGCATGTACGGCGGCCGAATCGACGGTGACCTCCTGCGGGGTGACGCGGATGCCGGCGCGGCGCATCAGTGCATGCGTCTCCCTACGTTGTTCTGGCAGCACCACGGTCACCACGTCACCCGCGTTTCCGGCACGTGCCGTGCGCCCGGACCTGTGCAGGTAAGCCTTGTGCTCGGCGGGCGGATCGATGTGCACCACCAATT
>JAQTVU010000614.1 GCA_028706695.1 Mycobacterium sp. | reverse complement strand
CCGTCGAGGAGATCGCCAGCGCCGGGATCTCCACCAGGGTCAGGGCGTCGTCGGCCAGCTCGCCCAGCACCCCGGTGATGTGCCCGTGGTGCAGCTCGTAGCCGGGCCGGCTGACCCCGACGAAGCGGGCCAGGCCGAAAGCCTCCTCCCAGCCGTGCCAGGACAAAATCGAGGCCAGCGCGTCGGCGCCGGTGATGAAGTACAGCTGCGCGTCGGGGTTCAGGGCGTGCAGGTCGCGCAGCGTGTCCCTGGTGTAGGTGGGGCCGGCGCGGTCGATGTCGACCCGGCTCACCGAGAAACACGGGTTGGACGCGGTGGCGATCACCGTCATCAGATAGCGGTCCTCGGCGGCCGAAACGCGGCGACCCTTCTGCCAGGGCTGGCCGCTGGGCACGAACACCACCTCGTCGAGGCCGAACCGGTCGGCGACCTCGCTCGCGGCAACCAGGTGGCCGTAATGGATGGGATCGAACGTCCCACCCATCACCCCCAGCCTGCGAAGCCGCTTTTGCACGGTTTGCCAGCTTACTTGAGCCGGCGCGCCGGCCCGATTTCCGCGCTTCGCGCGGCGCTGATCTTCATCGTTTTGGCGATCTGCTGCCGGGGGGCATCGGCGGCGGCGTCGTCCGCCTCGCCACCGCGCATCACCGCGCCCCCCCAGCGCCGCGGGAGATCGCAGGTCGAACAACGCCTCATGCCCCATCGAAATCCCTGCTCCCGAAGCGCTTCCACGAAGCCCACCAGGTATTCGGGCAGCCTTTGCGGGACGAGTGGAGGGCGGGCCGTCGCGGTGGCTTCCCCGGTCCCCCGCAACCGGCCTGGATGCGCCAGGATCTAAGCGTCTCCCAGCGCACCTTTGGACTCACTCCGGACGGGTCTGGCCGTCCCCCCACGCGATCCACTTGGTCGAGGTCAACTCCGGCAGCCCCATCGGACCGCGGGCGTGCAGCTTCTGGGTGGAGATCCCGATCTCGGCGCCGAAGCCGAACTGCTCGCCGTCGGTGAACGCCGTCGACGCGTTGACCATCACCGCCGCCGCATCCACTCCGTCGGCAAACCGTTGCGCGGCGGCCATATTGGTGGTCACGATGGCCTCGGTGTGACCGGTCCCGTACTTGTTGATGTGGGCGATGGCGGCGTCGATACCGTCGACCACCGCCACCGCGATATCCATCGACAGATACTCGCGGCGCAGGTCGTCCTCCGCCGCGTCACGGGCAAGGCCCCCGTGCACCGTCACCCCGGCGTCTTGCAGGGCGGTAACCAGCCTGGGCAGCACCTGCGCGGCGACCGCGGCGTCGACCAGCAGCGTCTCGGCGGCGTTGCAGACACTGGGCCGGCGGGTCTTGGAGTTCAGCAGGATCCGTTCGGCGACCTCGAGGTCGGCGGCCTCGTGCACGTACACATGACAGTTGCCGACGCCGGTCTCGATGGTGGGGACCTGCGCGTTGCGCACCACCGCGTCGATCAGGCTGGCTCCCCCGCGCGGGATCACCACGTCGACCAGGCCGCGGGCCTGGATGAGGTGCGTGACCGTGGACCGGTCCGTGGCCGGGAGCAGCTGGACCGCGTCGGCTGGCAGGTCCTCGCTGACCAGCGAGTCGCGCAACACGTCGACGAGCGCCTGGTTGGACTTGGCCGCCGACGAACTCCCGCGCAGCAGCACCGCATTGCCGGACTTGAGCGCCAAACCGAAAGCGTCCGCGGTGACGTTGGGCCGGCCCTCGTAGATCATGCCGATCACACCGAGCGGGACACGCTGCTGGCGCAGATGCAGCCCGTTGGGCAAGGTGTAGCCGCGCAGCACCTCCCCGATCGGGTCGGGCAACCCGGCGACCTGCCGCAGCCCGGCGGCGATCGCCTCGACGCGCTCGGTGTTCAACGCCAGCCGATCCAGCATCGCCGTCGAGGTGCCCGCGGCACGGGCGGCGTCCAGATCCTCGGCATTGGCCGCCAGAACCGCATCCGTGTGCGCCACCACCGCCGCGGCCGCGGAGTGCAACGCGGCATCCTTGGCGACGGTCGGCAACAATGCGAGGGCGTGCGCGGCGACCCGGGCGCGGCGCGCGGCATCGTGGACTTTCTCGCGCACCTCGGGATGCGATGGTGCTCGCAGACTCATTTATCCAGGGTATCGGTCCTCACCCCGCCGGATAAGCCGCCCCGGTTTTGACGGTGCCGCGGCCGACCCGGTGGGAGCGGACCGCCCACAGCATCTGTTGGCGCTCGTCGATCAGTCGCCCTAAGTCCTGCAGCAGCAAGCGTTTCCCCAGCACGACGGGCTCGAGGTGGTCGCGGTCGATCTGCAGGGCGGTCACCTCTTCCACCGCGTACGCCGCGGCCAGGTTGGGTTGACGGGTCAGCGCGGTCAGCCCCAGGAACGAGCCCTGGTCCAGTGTGCTGACCGGCACCAGCGACCCGTCATCTGCCATCGCGGTCAGCAACACCCGACCGGCGACCACAAAGGTCATCCCCGCCGGAACCTGGCCGGCGCCCTCCATCAGCTCGCCGGCGCCGTAGCGCACGATTTTGGCGTACGGAGCCAGCGACTGCTGGTCGGT
>JAQTVU010000613.1 GCA_028706695.1 Mycobacterium sp. | reverse complement strand
CGGCAAATACGCGCCCGCGGCACCGGGTGGGGTCCCGCCGCCGATACCGGATGGCAGCAACTCGGGCGCCTGACGGCGAAGCAAGTCCGCGAACGAGGACGGGTTTACCGCAAAAGCGCCGGAAGGTAAGGGCTCGGTAGGCAGTCGATCAGAGCACGGCCAGGTCACTGTCCGCCCTTTTGGACGTACGCGCGGACGAAGTCCTCCGCGTTCTCCTCAAGGACGTCGTCGATCTCGTCGAGCAGGTCATCAGTGTCTTCGGCCAGCTTCTCGCGGCGTTCTTGGCCCGCGGCCGTGGTGTCGGTGATGTCGTCGTCATCGCCGCCGCCACCGCCGCGCTTGGTGTGCTCCTGCGCCATCGCCGCCTCCTGATTCGTCCTCAGCCGCGTCACGTGCCTGCTGCTATGTGTCTACCCTACCGGTCAACTCCGACGTTTCCCGGCACGCCTCCAGATTCATCGGCGGCTAGGCGGTGAGCTGTTCCACCAGCTCGGCGGCGCTGTTGACCGAGTCCAACAGGGCCCCGACGTGGGCTTTGCTGCCCCGCAGCGGCTCCAGGGTCGGAATGCGGACCAGCGAGTCGCCACCCAAATCGAAGATCACCGAGTCCCAGCTGGCCGCCGCGATGTCGGCTCCGAACCTGCGCAGGCATTCACCGCGGAAGTAGGCGCGGGTGTCGATCGGTGGATTGTCGACGGCGCTGAGCACCTGCTGCTCGGTGACCAGCCGCTTCATCGAGCCGCGCGCCACCAACCGGTTGTACAGCCCCTTGTCCAGCCGGACGTCGGAATACTGCAGGTCGACCAGGTGCAGCCGCGGCGCCGACCAGCTTAGGTTCTCCCGCTGCCGGAATCCTTCCAGCAATCGCAGCTTGGCCGGCCAGTCCAGCACCTCGGCGCACTCCATCGGGTCGCGTTCCAGCTGGTCTAGCACGTGCGCCCAGGTCTCTACGACGTGGGCCGCGCGGGGATCCGGGTCACGGCCGTCGACCAGCTTCGCCACCCGATCCAGGTAAACCCGTTGCAGATCCAGGCCGGTCATCTCGCGACCGTCGGCCAGGGCGACGGTGACCCGCAGTGACGGGTCGCGGCTGATCGCGTGGACCGCGTGCACCGGCCGGGTCAGCGTCAGATCGGTCAGGTCGATCCCGTGGGCCGGACCCTGCTCGATCAGGTCGAGCACCAGCGCGGTGGTGCCCAGCTTGAGGTAGGTCGACGTCTCGGCCAGGTTGGCGTCACCGATGATGACGTGCAGCCGACGGTAGCGTTCGGCGTCGGCGTGCGGCTCGTCTCGGGTGTTGATGATGCCGCGCTTCAGCGTGGTCTCCAGCCCGACTTCGACCTCGATGTAGTCGGAGCGCTGAGACAGCTGGAAACCGGGCTCGTCTCCCGAGGGGCCGATGCCCACCCGGCCGGAGCCGGTGATCACCTGGCGGGATACCAGAAACGGCGTCAGCCCGGCGATGATCGCCGAGAACGGCGTTTGCCGGCTCATCAGGTAGTTCTCGTGGGCCCCGTAGGAGGCGCCCTTGCCGTCGACGTTGTTCTTGTATAGCTGCAGCTTCGCGGCTCCCGGCACGCTGGCGACGTGCCGGGCGGCGGCCTCCATCACCCGCTCGCCGGCCTTGTCCCAGATCACGGCGTCCATTGGGTCGGTGCACTCGGGCGCGGAGTATTCCGGGTGCGCGTGGTCGACGTAGAGCCGCGCCCCGTTCGTCAGGATCATGTTGGCCGCGCCGACCTCGTCGGCGTCGACCACCGGCGGTGGCCCGGTCGACCGGCTCAGGTCGAATCCGCGGGCGTCCCGCAACGGCGACTCGACCTCATAGTCCCAGCGGGTGCGTTTGGCGCGCTGGATACCGGCGGCGGCGGCATAGGCCAGCACCGCCTGTGTGGAGGTGAGGATCGGGTTGGCAGTCGGGTCCGACGGCGACGAAATGCCGTACTCGACCTCCGTCCCGATAATCCGTTGCATTCCCTCAGCCTAGCGACAAACGGTCGCTGCGCCCGGCGGCCCCCTGACTCGTCGCCGGAACCGTCCCAACCGGCACTCACGTGCTCGGCTGCGACCACGTCATTTGCGCCCTTGCCCCGGGCCCTACGCCGACGCAGTGACGCGCATGAAACCGCCTAGTCACGCCCAGTCATCCAGACGCGTGGTCATCCAGACGCGTGTCGAGCAAGTCTGGTCCGCTTGGCGGCGTAAAGGCTGGCGTCGGCGGCCGCATGCAATGCGACGATGTCGGCGCCCTCGCCGCGCTGCGATGCGATGCCGACGCTCGTGTCCGGGGTGTGCCGCCGCAGATCGGCGATGAACCGCTCCGCTGTGGCCGGCGCCGCGCCGGGCGAGTGGTCGACGATGCAGAAGGCGAACTCATCACCACCGAGCCGGGCCAGAACGGCATCGCGGGGCGCCAGGTCGCGCCAGCAGGTTGCGCAGCGGATCAGGTGCTCATCGCCGGCGAGATGTCCTTCGGCGTCGTTGATCTGTTTGAAGTTGTCGATGTCGACCGCGACAACGGTCACGGTGACCGCACGCGCCCGTGATCGCGCTAGCAGATCGC
>JAQTVU010000612.1 GCA_028706695.1 Mycobacterium sp. | reverse complement strand
GGCGTGTCGCTGGGCAACAAACCATGAGTGATGTGTGAGGCTGAAGTGTCCAGTGTTATCAATTCGGCGATCATTGCCTCGTGGAGTTGCCCGCCATGCCGCCCGCCGACCGGATCACCTTGACCGGGTCGCAGCGGCGCCAACTGCGCCGCCTGGTGCGCGCCGGGCGCACCGAGCAACGCCTGGTCACGCGGGCCAACATCGTGCTTGCCGCCGCCGAGGGGCAACCGAACGCGCAGATCGCGGCGGTGCAGGGCATGTGTGAAGACACCGTGCGCAAATGGCGGCGCCGCTGGTGCGCGGCACCGGGGGTGGCCTCGCTGGCGACGCCAAACGCTGCGGCCGGCCGCCGCTGTTCACCGCGGGTGCAGGTCGCCCAGGTCAAAGCGGCCGCGTGCATCCCGCCGGCGGATGCCGGGCTGGCCCTGTCACGCTGGTCGTGCCCGTAACTGGCCCACTACGCCACCGCGAGCGGAATCTGCGCTTCGATCTCACCGGCCACCATCCGCCGCTGGCTGTCGCAGGACGCGCTCAAACCCTGGCAGCACCGGTCGTGGATCTCTATCGCCGACCCCGACTTCGCTGACAAAGCCAAGCGGGTCCTGGACCTCTATGACCGCACCTGGCAGGGAAAACCGCTGGGCCCGGGTGATTACGTGATCCCCGCCGACGAGAAGACCTCCGTGCAGGCCCGCTGCCGCTGCCATCCCACGCTCCCACCCGCGGTGGCGCGCACGATGCGGGTCAACCACGACTACGACCGTGGCGGCGCGCTGGCTTACCTGGCCGCCTACGACGTGCACCGCGGGAAAGTCTTCGGCCGCTGCGAAGGCACCACCGGCATCGAACCCTTCGGTCGCCTCGTCGCCCAGGTCATGGGACAACAACCCTACAAATCGGCCGCACGGGTCTTTTGGATCGTCGACAACGGCTCCTCCCGCCGCGGCCAAACCGCGATCGCCCGGCTCGCTCAGCAGTATCCCAACGCGATCCTGGTGCACACTCCGCTGCATGCGTCCTGGCTCAACCAGATCGAGATCTACTTCTCCATCGTTCAGCGAAAAGCGCTCTCGCCCAACGGTTTCACCGACCTCAACGCCATCGTCGACCGCCTCAACGCCTTCGAAGCCCGCTACAACCAAACCGCCCGGCCCTTCAAATGGAAGTTCACCACCACCGACCTCGACGAACTGCTAACCAGGCTCGACCACCATCAACGCGAGCACAACCCCATCCAGCCCCGCGCCGCTTGACCGTCACCCCGACGAATTTACGAGCGCGACCACTTAGACCCGCGGCCGAGTGAGGTCGAGCCGCGCCGCACCGAGTTTCCCACGAACGGCGCAGACGAACGGCACAATGGTGGCCATGACGTCCATGGGTGATCTTTTGAGACCCGATCCGGTCCTGTTGCCGGGCGATCCTGACGCCGAAGCGGAGCTGCTGGCCGACGAGAATCCGAGCATCGTTGCCGCCGCCCATCCGACGGCGTCGGTGGCCTGGGCGGCGCTTGCCGAGGAGGCGCTGGCCGACGACAAGGCCGTCGCCGGCTACGCGTATGCCCGCACCGGCTACCACCGGGGCCTGGACCAGCTGCGCCGCAACGGCTGGAAGGGTTTCGGGCCGGTGCCGTATTCGCACCAGCCCAACCGGGGCTTCCTGCGGTGTGTGGCGGCGCTGGCGCGCGCCGCCGACGCCATCGGCGAGACCGACGAACGCGCACGCTGCCTGGACCTGCTCGACGACTGCGACCCGACCGCCCGGCGGGCGCTGGGGCTATAGAGGCTCAGAACCAGGCGCTCCAGAACCGCGTCAGGGAGCTGCCCGCCGACGCCAGCCAATGCGGGATCCCGGCGAAGTCGAAAAGCCAGTACACGAACCCGAAGAGCCACTGGTTGAGCCCCGGCGCCAACAAGAAGAACAGCAGGAAGAAGACGCCGAACTGCTTGGCGGGAGCCACGGCACGCTGAGTCTCCGGGCTCAGATGCGGCTCCAGGGCGTCGTAGCCGTCCAGGCCGGGAATGGGCAGCAGGTTCAGCACCATCCCGGTGATCTGCAGGAAGCCCAGGAACGCCACCCCGGCCCACAACACGGCGTGGGCGGAGTCGAAGAACACCCGGGTCAGCGTCAGCAGCAGCACCGCCAGCACGAGGTTGGCCGCCGGGCCCGCCAGGCTGACCAGGGTGCGGCGCTTCGGGGGCATGAACCAGGTCCGCAGATACACCGCGGCACCGGGTAGGCCGATCCCCCCGAGCGCGATGAATACCATCGGCAAGACCAGCGACAGCCCCGGATTGGTGTAACGTCGCGGATCCAGCGTCAGGTAACCGCGCACCGCGGCGTCGTGGTCGCCGAAGCGCCACGCGGTCGCCGCGTGCCCGAACTCGTGCAGGCACAGCGAAACCAGCCAGCCGGCGACCACGAAGATGAACACCCCGGCATAGGACAGCGGCCGCACGCTGGCCCCGGCCAGCCAGGCCAGCACCCCTCCGAGCGCCGTCAATCCGAGCAGGGCCAAGAAAATGGGGCTGGGTCGCATCGATACGCGCCGAACGGGGCAGGTCACCGG
>JAQTVU010000611.1 GCA_028706695.1 Mycobacterium sp. | reverse complement strand
GGTGTCGCCGGTGCTGGCCAGGCTCTGGAGGTAGTGGTGCATGCCCTTGGCTGCGGCGCCCATCTCCTCGACCCGCCCGGTGCCGGCGTCGTGGTGGGCGGCGCCCCGGCTGAGGGCCTCGTCCAGACCCATGGACGTGCGGGCATCGGTGCGGGCGATGATGACGAAGTCGGGGTCCGAGGGGGCGTCGACCGCGGCTTTGATCGTCAGGTAGCCGGCGGCGGGCTGGCCCAGAACGCTGGCCGAGGTTTCGAATTCGCGCACGTAAAGTGCTTGGAAGCCAAGCTTTTCCGCGATCCTGGCGGCGGTGCCGTCGGGTACGCCCGGCGCGACCAGGATCGCGGGGGCGGCCAGCAGTTGCCTGAGACGTCCGCGAGGTGCGGTCATGGGCGCCGAGCCGCGAGGTTCTCCATGTCGCGGGGGAGTTCCAAGGCCGGCGCACCGGCTGGGCTTTGGCATAGCCGGGGGTTACCCGCTCGGTGGACGGGTGAACACGGATCTCTGCTCTTGGCCCGCGGCCTGGGTGGCGGTGTTTTCAGGCACCGGCCCGCATTGTCGCCGTCGCACCACTATTCACCAGGCCGCCCCACGGCCTGCCTCGGCGCCGAGCTACCTTGACAGTCATGACCACTGCTGCGCTCACCGTTTATACGACGTCATGGTGTGGCTACTGCCATCGGCTCATGACGGTGCTCAAGTCCAACGGAATCCCTTACGAAGCGGTCGACATCGAGCAGGACCTGGCGGCCGCGGACTTCGTCAGCTCCGTCAACGGCGGCAACAGCACCGTCCCGACGGTGAAGTTCGCCGACGGTTCGACGCTGACCAACCCCAGCGCGGCCGAGGTGAAGGCGAAGCTGGCCGAAGTCGGCGGCTGAGCAGCCGACCGAGGGCCTCGCCCACCCGTTTATCGCCGGCGCCCGACGTTGGGGGCGCCATCTCGAAAGCCGACCCATCCGGCGCGCCGCTCTGCGGCGAGGAACTGTCTACCACAGAACCGTTGCAACTCGGCCGGCGGATCAGCGACCGCGGCGCATCTCGCCGAGCCATCGCGCCAGAACCGCTGCCTGGCTGTGATCGACGTCGCGAGTGGCCGTCAGCAATACCAGGTCACCGTTGCGGGCGATGTCCTGCAAATGCTCCACCACGTCGCGACGTTCCGGCGAGTTCAACTCTGCCAGATAACGGCACCGGAACTCGGTGAATCTTTCGGGCCGATGGGAATACCATTGCCGCAGTTCGGTCGACGGCGCGGCGTCACGCAACCACTCGGTCAGCTGCAACGCCTCTTTCCGTACGCCACGCGGCCAGACCCGGTCAACCAGCACACGTGCCCCGTCCGACGGCGAAACCTCGTCGTAAACCCTGCGATAGGAGACATGACCGCTCATGGATCACTCCTGATAACTCCGCGGCCAAGTTTACCTGTCAAGCGCTGACAGTTCCCGACGGCAGATGACGCAGGAGCGGCGTGTCCTTTTCAGCGGGCTTTATCGCGGCGTTCGAGGAGCCGCCACAGCATCGGGGTGAAGATCAGCTGCATCGCCAGGTCCATCTTCCCGCCGGGGCAGACGATGGTATTCGGGCGCGCCATGAACGAGTCGTGCAGCATCGACAGCAGGTAGGGAAAGTCGATCCCGCGTGGCTGGGCGAAGCGGATGACGAGCATTGACTCATCGGCCGTGGGGATCGTCCTGGCGATAAACGGGTTGGACGTGTCGACCACCGGCACCCGTTGGAAGTTCACGTGGGTCCGGGAGAACTGCGGACACATGTAGTTCACGTAATCGTGCATCCGGCGCAGGATCGTCTCGGTCACCGCCTCGGTCGAGTAGCCGCGTTTCGTCTTGTCCCGGTGCAGTTTTTGGATCCACTCCAAGTTGATCACGGGCACGACGCCGATGAGCAGGTCGGCGTACTGCGCAACGTCGACCTTCTCGGTCACCACCGCGCCGTGCAGTCCTTCGTAGAAGAGCAGATCGGTGCCGGGCGGGAGCTCCTCCCAGGGCGTGAACGTCCCCGGTTCCTGGCCGTAGGGCGCCGCCTCCTCCTCGTCGTGGAGATACTTGCGCACACGCCCGGTACCGGTCTCGCCGTATCCCCGGAACAGGGTCTCCAGCTCCTCGAACAGGTTGGCGTCGGCGCCGAAGTGGCTGAAGGTGTGATCGCCGTCGGCCACGGCCCTGGCCATCTCCGCCTTCATGCCCATGCGGTCGTACCGGTGGAAGCTGTCACCTTCGACGAATGCGGCGTTGACGTTCTCCCGGCGAAAAATCTGCTGAAAGGTACGCATCACCGAGGTGGTGCCGGCGCCGGAGGATCCGGTGATGGCAACGACGGGGTGCTTGGTGGACATGGACTTCTCCTCAGGAGGTGACGCGGTAGAGACCGCGCAGCCCGTACAGCGGGTTCCATTGCTCGTCGGCGTCACCCGGCAGTTCGGCGTGGTAGCGCACAATCCGCTCGACCTCGTCGCGGCAGCCGAAGATGAAGGCAATCCGTTGGTGCAGGCCGGTGGGAGCGATGTCGAGGACACGCTCCCGGCCGGTGGTGGCAAGTCCGCCAGCCT
>JAQTVU010000610.1 GCA_028706695.1 Mycobacterium sp. | reverse complement strand
GTGCCGGGATCAGCTTCGATGTGAATGGTCTGCGTCGTCTTCTCCGCCACCTGGCTGCTGCCCTCTCTTCCGCGAGGGGTCGACCCGGACCGGTTACGGGGCTAACCTCTCCTTCGGGACTAGCCTCTCCTTCGGGCCGAAACGGTACTCTCCATGCCCGGTGTTGACTGCCCACGCATCGGAGAAACCCCGATCGGGCGTGACTGTTCCAGCGTCGCCTTGAGTTCGAAGGCCATCTTCTTCCCCGCAACCCGGCGGCGGTGGGTCATCTTGGCCAGGTCCAACTTGGCCAGCTGCCAGGCGGCCAGGCCGGTTGGCTCGGCGTGCAAGAAGTAGTGCAGCACCACCCCGCCCAGCCCCTCCTTCAGCGGTTCAAGCCAGATCTCCATGGTGCCGGTCAACGCGCCGGTCACCGTCCACCGGATGCCCTTCTCGGCGCGATTCTCGACGACCTGCAACCGCAGGTCCGGCCACCACCGGCGCCAGCCGGCCGGATCGGAGACCGCGGCGCCGACCCGCGCGCCGTCGGCGGCGATGTACGTCTCGTCGGCGACCTGGATGCTGTTCACCGCCCCAGCTTCACACATCGGTCTGCGCCGCCCCGGCCGAGGTAGAGGGGCCGCGGGCCGACACGCCGGTGCGGTCGTGGGGCGGCGCGGTCGACCGTCGCGGTGCTGCGCCAACGCCCCAGATTAGGCTGGTAGGCAAGCAGGCCGGCCCCGGCAATACTAGGCAAAACGAGGTCAACAGAGTGCGTCAGTACAGTGTCCCCGCCCACTTTTCCGTCGGTGAGCGCGACAACATCGCTGCCATGGTCTTCGAGCACGAGCGTGACGACCCTGGCTGCGTCATCTACCGACGGCAGGTCGACGGCGTCTGGACCGACGTTACGGCCACCGAGGCGGCCGGTCAAATTCGTTCCGCCGCATTGGGTCTGATCTCGGAGGGGGTGCAGGCCGGTGACCGGGTGTGCATCTTCTCGGCGACCCGCTACGAGTGGGCCATCCTCGACTTGGCGATCCTGTCGGTCGGCGCGGTGACCGTGCCCATCTATGAGACATCCTCGGCCGAGCAGGTGCGCTGGGTGCTGCAGGACTCAGCGGCCGTGCTGGCATTCGCCGAGACCGACGCGCACGCCGCGATGGTCACCGAGCTCACCGGCGAGCTGCCCGCCCTGCGCCGGGTCTTCCACATCGACGGCTCCGGTCCCAAAGCGGTTGACCAGCTTGCCGAGGCCGGTGCATCGGCCGACGCCGCTGAGCTCACCGCCCGCCTGGAAAGGCTGCGTGCCGAGCATCCCGCGACGCTGATCTACACCTCGGGCACCACCGGACGGCCCAAGGGTTGCCAGCTCACCCATTCCAACCTGCTCTACGAGACCCGGGGCACCAAAGAGTGCCTCCCGACGCTGTTGAGCAAGGGACAGCGGTTGCTGGTCTTCCTGCCGCTGGCCCACGTGCTGGCCCGCGCCATCGCCTTGGCCGCCTTCGCCAACAAGGTGACCGTCGGGTTCACCAGTGACGTCAAGAACCTGGTGCCGATGTTCGCGGTGTTCAAGCCGACCATCGTGGTGTCGGTGCCGCGCGTGTTCGAGAAGGTCTACAACGCCGCCGAGCAGAACGCCGCCGACGACGGTAAGGGCCGGATCTTCGCGATCGCGGCGCAGACGGCGGTGGACTGGAGTCGGGCCCAGGACGCCGGCGGAGCGCGGCTGTTGCTGCGCGCCAAGCACGCATTGTTCGACCGCCTTGTCTATCAGAAGCTGCGCGCCGCGCTGGGCGGGGAGTGCCACGCGTCGGTGTCGGGTGGTGCACCGCTGGGCGCCCGACTAGGCCACTTCTACCGTGGGGTGGGCCTCACCATCCACGAGGGCTATGGGCTGACCGAGACAAGCGCCGCCATCACGGTCAACCAGGTCGGCGACGTCAAGATCGGGACGGTCGGAAAGTTGGTGCCCGGAAACGGTTTACGCATAGCCGAGGACGGCGAATTGCAGGTTCGCGGCGGCGTGGTGTTCAGCGGTTACTGGCGCAACGACCAGGCCACCAAGGAGGCGTTCACCGACGGCTGGTTCAAGACCGGCGATCTGGGCGCGGTCGACGAGGACGGCTTCTTGACGATCACCGGCCGCAAGAAGGAGATCATCGTCACCGCCGCCGGCAAGAACGTCGCCCCCGCGGTGCTCGAGGACCAGCTGCGGGCGCACCCGCTGATCAGTCAGGCGATGGTCGTCGGGGACAACAAGCCGTTCGTCGCCGCCCTGATCGCCATCGATCCCGAGGCGTTCGGCGGCTGGAAGCAACGCAACAGCAAGCCCGCCGGCGCGTCGGTGGGCGATCTGGCCAACGACCCCGACTTGACCGCCGAGGTGGACGCGGCCGTCAAACAGGCCAATCTCGCTGTGTCGCATGCCGAGTCGATCCGCAAATTCCGCATCCTGCCGGTCGACTTCACCGAAGACACCGGCGAGCTGACGCCGACGATGAAAGTAAAGCGCAAGGTGGTGGCCGAGAAGTTCGCCGCCGACATCGAGGCCATTTACGCCAAAGACTAGTCCCGGGCTCTTAGGGCC
>JAQTVU010000609.1 GCA_028706695.1 Mycobacterium sp. | reverse complement strand
GGGGCTTGCCGTTGATGAGATGTTGCGGGGAGAGTTTGCTCGCCGGGTAATTCTGCCGGGAGTCAAGCGGCCGAAGCAGCAGGAGCCGTGCACGGGTGGTGATCGCCCCCAGTATGCGCTGCACCGACCGGGGACTGCGATGACTCCAACTCGTCGCCGCCCAATGGATGGCGACGACGACCCCGATGATCACAAAGGACAGGCCCGTCGCCCAATACGTGTTGCGAATGGACCCGAAGATCATCAATGCCGTGAGCCTCCCCCAGCCCCAAAAAAAGATCATCGACAGGTGGATCACGATGAACACCAAAAACGCGACCAGGCCGAAGAAATGCAGGCTGCGTGCCTTCTGACGGCCGCCCCACATCTGCACGTACCAGGGGAAGCGCGCCTCGATCGCCGGAGACTGAGCGGCGCCCGTCAAGATCTGCAAGGGCGCGAGCAGGAAGACGACGCCGGCATACGTCAGCTTCTGGATGGCATCCAAAGGTTGTCCAGGCAGAACCGGTGGCAAATTGAACGACAAGTAGGTGACGATGTCGTTCCACGCCTCGGGGAAAATCGACCGTGAATACGGCCAGTACCGGTGCCATTGCCCGGTGGCGAAGAGCAGGATGTAGTAGGACAGGCCTACCAGGAACCACCCGATGACCGCGACGAAATGCCAGTGCCGCCCGATGCCCAGCGCCGCGTGCCCGGGCAGCGAAAGCAGCGGATGATAGTCCTCTTCTTCGTCCAGCGTGTCGTAGATCCGGTCGCGCGGCAGTTGTTTGCGGGTGAAGCGCGCCCACTCGGTGCCCGGCTTGCAATCGTCGTGCCCGTACAACTTGGGATGCGTGGAGAGAATCTCGATGCCGCTGCGCAGCAGCAGCGTCAGGAACAAAAGGTTGAGCCAATGGTCAACACGGAGCCATACCGGATAATCGAGATGCGTGTTCGTCAGCTTCCGCTCAGTCGCGCCAGTCCCGCCGCTGTGGATAGGCCACGTTGACGCCCGAGAGCACCGTCGTATGCACCGCGATGAAGCCGGCTGCGCATGCCATCGCCAGCGTTCCTGGCGCGAAGTCCCAGCGCCCGGTCAGCGCCTGCAGCCGGGGCAGAGTGACCCACCGGCTGACCAGATAGGCGATAAGGAAGGCCAAACAGACCGAACTGCCGAAATACCAACCAAATCGCGGCACACCGGCTTTGAATCCGGATATCAGGGCGCCCGCCGCGGCCAGGCAGCCGGCCGCCAGGACAGCGGAGTAGACAGCAAAGTACACGGGCAATCCCGGCGCCGTTTCCACGAGATAGCCGTGGACCGCCGCCAGACCCAGCAGCAAGGACCCGCCCAACGCGGTCACCGTCCGCGGCAGATTGAAGGCAACCCATCCGTTCAGGGTGAACACCGGGAGCGAAAAAATGCGCCGAACGACAAGGGCGACCATGCTCGGGAGGTACCCGTGCTGGGCATTCGCAAACGATTCCGTCGTGCCGCCGACGGCTGGATGGTGATATTCCGGCGCACCGCGCCCGCTGTTACCAAGCAAGCGGATCTCCTGACGTTTCCGTGGGTCTGGTTTCATGCTGCTCGGCCGGGTAGTGCGGGGCATAGGCCGCCGCGGGTGAGCATGGCCCTGCACGCACTGACCGCGGCCTTCGCCGCCGATCACGCCATCGTCGACGAGAAAGCGGCCCGGATCGCCATCGCCGAGATCGCCGCGGACTGAACCCGATCAACGCCAACCTGACCAGGACCACATCAGCCCGACGAGCACCCCCTCACCACACCCACCACGGCCCCGCTCACCACAACGAGCGGGGCCGTTCCCATCACCAGATCATCGTCACCGGCAATGACGCCAACATCGTCATCGAAAGTGCCGCGCAACAGTTGCGGGGATTCGAACGTTGTTAAGACATCTGGAACTGCCCGCTGGCGGCCACGAGGACTGCCCGCCGGTGGCCATCTAGAACTGCCCAGTGGCGGCCACGGATCTGCCCATGGTGGGGATGGCCGCCACCGGCTGTTCGATGGTCAGGTCAAGGTTTTGACCCCCTGTCCTTGGAGTGCCGCGGGGGTGAGATACCCCGGGCTACCCGACACTGCAACGCCAACCGAGCGGTGGCGGGTGGACTCCTCGATATATTCACAGCTTTCTTGGGGAACTTCACAGGCATAATTCCCTCGCCTGCTGCGGTTAAGAATTCGTTGAGGCAACGTTTGGCGCGACGTGGACGTCATGTTATGGCTCACAGTGACCCACGCAGTTATCACTTGGGCGGCTCCGTTGGCCGGCCAGCCCTCGCTATCGACCACTTGCGGGGCGAGCCCGCGGCTGTAGATCTGCTCGCGTCGCTGAGCGACGACGTCGAGGACATAGTGGCAAGCGAACTGATGCGATTCGAACTCCTTGCGGGTGCACGAGACAAGGAGCTTGGCGCTCTTGAGGAGTTCTGCTCCGCCCTCCGTTGGGCCGAAGTGACCGAGGACGTGGCCAGGGCCGGTGGACGACTCGCCCGTCGATACCGAAAGAGCCACAGCGGCATCGGCGCTGTCGACTACCTGATCGCCGCGACCGCGCTCGTCATCG
>JAQTVU010000608.1 GCA_028706695.1 Mycobacterium sp. | reverse complement strand
CTTGCACGCCCAACTCATCGAGGGTCTTGTTGATGTCCAGCCGGGTGCCGTTGATCCTGTGAAGTTCGTAACTACCGGCCGGCAGGGCGATACCGTCGAAGCCTTTGCGCTTCAAGTCGGCGTCGAAGAGTTCCACCATTCCCTCAAAGAATCCCTCCACGGGAATTCCGGCCGGAAACACCTGGGAGCACAGGTGTTTGTCATAAGCAATGTTGACCGCGCAACGAGCCGGGAAAGCAACTTTATGCGGGGAGCTCACTGTGGTGCCCGCTCGGCATCGGGTACGTACTTGTCGGCCAGTTCGGCGGTGATTTCGAAAAGACGCAATCGAGACGTCTTCTTCAGCTCGTGGACCGTGTCGATGATCCCGCCTTTGGCCAGATGCGGGTCGAAGGGCATCACCTCCACGGTTGCACCGACCTTGGCGAAGCGCTCGGTCAGGTAGGCGAGCGCGTCCCTGTCGGTGCGGGTATCGGTGTGATTGATGATCACGGTGCTGTGCGAGACCAGTTGGTGGTAGCCCTGCGACCTGAGATAGTCGATGGCCCGCAGCACCGGCCGGGACCGGTCGGCGGTGATCCCGGAGACGAACACCAGGGTGTCGGTGTTCTCCAGGACGGGCTTCATCACGTCATGCTCGAGGTCCGGCGCGGTGTCGACGATCATGACGGTGTGGGTCCGCCTCAGCCGGGTCAACACCCCGGAGAACATCGCCGGCACCAGCGGCCTGGGCTGGTCTGACGTGCGGTTTCCGGGCAGCACATCGAGTCCGACCGGATTTTGCCCAAGATGCTCTCGGATGTCCGCATAGCCCTGGACGTCGGTGTCGTCGATGATGGCTGTGTAATCCCCCGGCGGCGACTCGTCGATGCGGTCGGCCAACGTGCCGAAGCCGGGGGCCGCGTCGATCGCAATCACGTTCTGTGGCCGGCATTCGCGGAACACGCCACCGATGCAGGCGGCCATCGTGGTGACCCCGACCCCACCCTTGCCGGAGACGACCGTGATGACAAACTGCCGCCGAATATGACGCCGAATACGGTTTTGTAAATCGCGGTGATGCCGCTCGCCCGGCGATTCGCCCGGATTGATTTTGTGGAGCGACAGCTTGTAAAGGAATTTCCGGCAGCCCGAACCGGGCGGTATCTTTCGAGGAGCGGCCAGATCGGTAATGCGCATCGTATCCGACACCGAATCGCGGAAATGGCTCCTCGCCGACGGATCCCCGCACCCGAGCCCACCTTCGTCCGACATATCCGGTTCATTCCTTTCACGGGGTCGTCACGCCGCGATGCTAACACGCTGTCCGGCAGCGTGTTAGCACGATCGCTAAACCTTCAATGCATTAGCCGACGCGCCCGTCTTTACTATTCGAAAGATTTTCGTTTCCCCGTCTGTCTGTACGGTTGCCCGCTCATACCACTCGCCGGTAGGAGTACCACTCGCTGCCCGCGGGCAGGCGGCGGATGAGCCGTTGCACCGCGCCACCGATGTCACTTCGAGAGCCGGGCGAAATGACCTGATAGCGCCGCCGGCCCGCCGTGACGCTTTCGACGCACACCCGACCCGCGGGGGTATCGACGATGCTGACCGCGGAGTCGGCCACCACTGTGCGCGCGTACTTTTCCGGGCCGACGCCGGCCTGCAGAGCTACCATGGCCGCTTGGGCGGAGCGCGCGGCGTCGGCCGCCATGGTCACCATCTGCAGTTGGTCGGCGTCAAGGCGCTGGCTGAACAGGAACGCGAGCAGGCTCGCGGCGTCCCGCACCGACGCGAGTAGCTGCTCGGTATCCAGTGCGACCGGCCGCAGTGGCGCCGCTTCGGCGACGCCACAAAGCCTTTCGATCTGGCCGACCACGAGATCCCTGGCGCCGCCTTCGTCGCCGGCGGTACCGGCCGGATATAGACGCACCAGCTGGCCGTGCCGTTCCAGAACCACCCACCAGCTGGCGAATCGGCAGATGGCCGCGCGCGTGGGTTCGCGGCCCGGGACGCTGATGCTGACCAGCATTGCCAGGTCCCGACGCACCAGCACGGTGAGCCATTCGCGGATCATTGGGTCGGCATTGCCCCACTCATCGAGCGCGCCGGCGGCCGCGAGCTCGGCGGCGACCGGATGGCGCAGCGCGCGCTCGGGAGTGTCGAGCCGCGGCAGCAACGGCCGCAGGCCCAGCTCCGGGCAGGTCTGTTCCGCCCCGGTTACCGCCTGCAGCACCCACAGGCCATCGAGGGTCGTGGTCAGCATTCAACCCTCCCGGCGCGGCGGAGGTGGGGCACATACGCCGCGCGCATCTACCCCACCTTCGCGCATATCAGAACAGGCCGGCGATGGACTGGTCGGTGCTGAGCGCGCCGTCCAGCACGTGCGACGTGGTCTGCCCGTGCTGGCGCACCGTGTCGATAAGGCCCTGCAGTCCCGACAGCATCTGTGCCTGCGCCTCGAAAAATCCCGCCGCACCATGGCCGGCGAAGAATTCCTGCAGTGCATTCGTTCTGTTCGCGGTGTCGTCGAAAATCGCTTGCAACTGGCCGGCCCGAGAAGCCACGTCTGCAGCGAAGGCGGCCACGGCTCCCGGGCT
>JAQTVU010000036.1 GCA_028706695.1 Mycobacterium sp. | reverse complement strand
GGCGAGGAAATCGGCAGCCATTACCGGGACGTCGTCACCGCGACCGGGCAGGATTTGTTGCTGATCACGGTGCTCAAGGGCGCGGTGATTTTCGTCACCGACCTGGCGCGGGCGATTCCGGTGCCGACGCAGTTCGAGTTCATGGCGGTCAGCTCCTACGGGTCCTCGACGTCGTCGTCGGGGGTGGTGCGGATCCTCAAGGACCTGGACCGCGACATCCAGGGCCGCGACGTGCTGATCGTCGAGGACGTCGTGGATTCCGGCCTGACCCTGTCCTGGCTGCTGCGCAACCTCAGCAGTCGGCACCCGCGCTCGCTGCGGGTCTGCACGTTGCTGCGCAAGCCCGACGCGCGGGGCGCCGACATCGACATCGCCTACGTGGGGTTCGACATCCCCAACGACTTCGTCGTGGGCTACGGGCTCGATTACGACGAGCGCTACCGCGACCTGTCCTACATCGGCACGCTGGACGCCCGCGTCTACCAGCAGTAGCCGCCCGGGCGTAGCCGATGCCGGCCCCGTCGGTCCGGGGCTGCTGAACTGCAGCGTGACGGCGGGGCGCGTGCGCGTTTGGGCGCCGCGCATGCCGGACCCGGGGCTATGGGAACAACTCCGCACCGGGCCGGTGCCGAACGGCGGTGATCGGGCGCTGATGGTCGAGCTGGGATGTTCTGTGCCGGTTCATGATTCCGCGAGATGATCGAGCTCGACGCGTAGCAGGGAGGCCCGGCGGACGATGCCGTCCGGGGGCGCGGTGGTGCCGCCGTCGGTCGTCACGTAGGCGACTCGGCCGCGATCGGCGGGCCCGCGCCCCCACGCGGCACTGGATGGACCGACAAGGATTTCGTCGAACGGGTCGCCCGCGATGTGGCGCACTTCGCTGCCATGCCGCGGCGCCAGCGGTACGCGGTCAAGGGTGTTGGCGCGGTGCCTTGTCACGTAGGCGAATCCGCGGTCCTCGTCGAGGCAGAAGTCGTCAGCGTTGTCGATGGCGGCGACGAATTGCGCCGGTCCGGCCGGTTCGAGGGTGGACGGGTCGACCGCAACGCGCATGAACACCTGCTGTGCTGTCGAGGTGTAGTAGAGGTAACCGCTCTGGGTCCCGTAGCGCAGGCCGTTGATGCCGGGCTGCGGTGGCGGCGGTACGCCGCTGTTGGGGTCATCGGCCATGGTGTCGTCCGAAAGCCACACCCGCGCCGTTGCGCAACGGCCGGTGTCGGCGAGGTCGACGCGCCAGATGAGTCCGGCAAAGCAGTCGGCGACCGCCAATACGTTGGGCGCCAACACACAGCTGCCGTTGAGGCCGCGGGCACGCTCATCGAAGATGTAGACGGTCTCCGGCGATACCGGCGACCCCGGTCTCCATCCATTCAAGTCGATTCTCACCAGATGTGATTCATGGGTGGTGTAGGCCTCCGTGAGGCTGACGATGAAGACGTCGGGCGCGACCTCGGCGATACCGGTGGCCGGGTGATCGAAGGTGTGCACCAGAACCGGTTCGACTACTTCGCCGGGCCTGGGCACCGCCACCCACCAGAGTTGCTTCTGCAGGACTGCGGTGACGAGGACGGACCCTTCGGCGCGTACGGCGAGGTTTTCCAGAAAGTAGTGCCGCGGGAATAACGCGACCGGGCGTAGCATAACGCTGGGCAACGGGGCAAGCGCCATCATGACCTCTACACGGTATAGAGCACCTTGCGGTGGCCTTCGGCGCGGCTACCCCCAAGCTCATCCTGCCGGTGTAGCTGGTGCGGGTCTGGCAGAAGCCGACGGCCAGTTCGGCAACAACCGACTCGCCCGGGCCGGCATGCCGAGCGACCGCGCGACGAGCATAGAATTCGTAGGCCCCAGCGTGCCCCGTCACAACGCCCGGGCTGAACACCGCTGTTGTCCGTCAAGCACTGGGTCGCCGTGGCCGGCCATCGCCCGGCGGGATCCCCGCTCGGCGACGGTGCGGAACAGCGCGAGGATCGCATCGACGGCGCGCTCGACGTCGGTTGCTACACTCGGGATTGGCCGCCAGTCGAAAGAGCAGTCGAAAGGCGTGCCCGAGTCACGACGACCGTGGCCGGAGCAGGGCCCGGCCGGAGCGGGGGCCGCGGAACTTTCGGCATCGGGCACGCAATCCCGGTGGACATACGTCGTCGGCGCGGCTGTCATTTCAGGTGGCCGGCGCCGCCGGGCGATTGCGTGAAGGGCGGGGTGGGCGATTCGATGCGACTGGACCACATTGTTCTTTGGACCAAGAATCCACGCGCATCGATGGATTTCTACTCGCGGGTGGTCGGATTGGCGCCGGTGCGGTTCGACGAGTTCGAGGCCGGCGATGCGCCCTTTCCCAGCGTGCGAGTGTGCGATGACTCCATCATCGATCTGATGCCGGTGCACAACGCGGGGTCGACGGAGTCGTTGACGCGGGTCGCGGGCAGCGCCGGCCACCCGGTCAATCACATCTGCCTGGCGCTGTCGAAAGCTGAGTACGACGCCCTGGACCAGCGGCTGCGGGCCGTTGGCGTGGACACCGGCGCACGGCTCGACCACAGCTTCGGGGCGCAGGGCCGGGCGCCACAGGCCTATTACTTCGCCGATCCGGACGGCAACGTGGTCGAGGCCCGCCATTACGAGTGATTCGTGCGCCGGCCCTTCCGGGAACTCCCAATCGTTGGGTAATCAGGATCGGTGGCGATCCGCTGCGTCCGGCTCAGCCGCGCTGGCGATCGCCACGAGCGGTAGCCTGGACTTTTTCAGCTACGTGTGCAAATCGGGAAGGACCTGGCCGGCACGGCCGATGATTGATGAACCGGAAAACTTTGATTCGCACCCTCACGGCACTCGCCGTCGTGGTGCTGCTCGGTTGGTCGTTCTTCTACTTCAGCGACGACACCCGCGGCTACAAGCCCGTCGACACCTCGGTGGCGATGGCCCAGATCAAGACTGACAACGTCAAGAGCGCGCAGATCGACGACCGCGAGCAGCAGCTGCGGCTGACCCTGAAGAAGGGCAACGCCGAAACCGACAATTCCGACAAGGTCATCACCAAATACCCCACCGGCTACGCCGTCGACCTGTTCAACGCGCTCAGCGCCGAAAACGCCAAGGTCAGCACCGTCGTCAACCAGGGCAGCATCCTGGGGGAGCTGCTGGTCTACGTGCTGCCGCTGCTGTTGCTGGTCGGCCTTTTCGTGATGTTCTCCCGGATGCAGGGCGGCGCCCGGATGGGGTTCGGCTTCGGCAAGTCACGCGCCAAGCTGCTGAACAAGGACATGCCCAAGACCACGTTCGTCGACGTGGCCGGCGTCGACGAGGCGGTCGAGGAGCTCTACGAGATCAAGGACTTCCTGCAGAACCCGGGTCGCTACCAGGCGCTGGGCGCCAAGATTCCCAAAGGTGTGCTGCTCTACGGGCCACCCGGTACCGGTAAGACGCTGCTGGCCCGCGCGGTGGCCGGGGAAGCCGGCGTCCCGTTCTTCACGATTTCGGGCTCGGACTTTGTCGAGATGTTCGTCGGTGTCGGCGCCTCCCGCGTGCGCGACCTGTTCGAGCAGGCCAAACAAAACAGCCCGTGCATCATCTTCGTCGACGAGATCGACGCCGTGGGCCGCCAGCGCGGCGCGGGCCTCGGCGGTGGCCACGACGAGCGCGAACAGACGCTCAACCAGTTGCTCGTCGAGATGGACGGGTTTGACCCGCGCGCCGGCGTCATCCTGATCGCCGCCACCAACCGGCCCGACATCCTGGACCCCGCGCTGCTGCGGCCGGGCCGCTTCGACCGGCAGATCCCGGTGTCCAACCCCGACCTGGCCGGTCGACGCGCGGTGCTCGAGGTGCATGCCAAGGGCAAGCCGATCGGCCCGGACGCCGACCTCGATGGGCTGGCGAAGCGCACCGTCGGCATGACCGGCGCCGACCTGGCCAACGTCATCAACGAGGCGGCGCTGCTGACCGCACGGGAGAACGGCACCGTCATCACCGGCGCCGCGCTGGAAGAGGCCGTGGACCGGGTGATCGGCGGACCGCGCCGCAAGGGCCGCATCATCAGCGAGCAGGAAAAGAAGATCACCGCCTACCACGAGGGCGGGCACACGCTGGCGGCCTGGGCGATGCCCGACATCGAGCCGATCTACAAGGTGACGATCCTGGCCCGTGGACGCACCGGCGGGCACGCGGTCGCGGTGCCGGAGGAGGACAAGGGCCTGCGGACGCGCTCGGAGATGATCGCGCAACTGGTGTTCGCGATGGGTGGCCGCGCCGCCGAGGAGCTGGTGTTCCGGGAGCCGACGACCGGCGCGGTCTCCGACATCGAGCAGGCCACCAAGATCGCCCGCGCGATGGTCACCGAATTCGGCATGAGTTCCAAACTCGGGGCCGTCAAATACGGCTCCGAGCACGGCGATCCGTTTCTGGGCCGCACCATGGGCACGCAGGCGGATTACTCCCACGAGGTCGCCCGCGACATCGACGACGAGGTGCGCAAGCTGATCGAGGCCGCGCACACCGAGGCCTGGGAGATTCTCACCGAATACCGCGACGTGCTCGACACGCTGGCCGGCACGCTGCTGGAAAAGGAAACTCTGCACCGGCCCGAGCTGGAGGGCATTTTCGCAGATGTCGAAAAACGTCCGCGGCTGACCATGTTCGACGATTTCGGCGGCCGCATCCCGTCGGACAAACCGCCGATCAAGACCCCCGGCGAGCTGGCCATCGAGCGCGGCGAGCCGTGGCCCCCGCCGGTGCCCGAACCCGCCTTCAAGGCGGCGATCGCACGGGCCAGCCGGGCCGCCGAGGCCGCGCAGACCGAAACCGACGGGAATGCCCCCAGCGGCAACGGCTCGCGCGGCTCCCGCGGCGGCGGCGACCGCCAGGACGGCCCGCAGGGTTCCACCGAGCCTGACTACCCCGACTACGGAGCCCCCGCCGGCTGGCGTGCGCCGGGCTGGCCACCGCCGCAGCAACACCCGGGCCACTGGTATCCGCCCCCGCCCCCGCAGCCGCCGCATCGGCCACAGCCGGCGGTAGACCACCCCGGCCAGCAGGGTCAGGGCCGGCCCGCGTACCCGACATATCCGCCGTACCCACCGTTTCCGCCGTATCCGCCGCCCGGGCAATCCGGCCCCGACTCCGCCCGGGTGCCCGACCAGGACGATGACGTCAGCCGGTCCAACCCGCCGGCACGCAGCTGAGGAACGGAGGACTCGATGGCCTTACCCGATTTGGGGCCGGTGTTGGGGCCGGATTTGGCGGATTTAGGGCCGGGTTTGGGCGCCGGCACCCGCACCGCCCCCGCGCGCAGACGGGCGTTCGACCACACCCGCGCCGAGGCCGCCGTCCGCGAACTGTTGCATGCGATCGGCGAGGACCCCGATCGGGACGGGTTGCGCGACACGCCGGCCCGCGTCGCACGCGCGTATCAGGAGATGTTCGCCGGGCTCTACACCGACCCCGACACCGTGCTCAACACCATGTTCGACGAGGAGCACGACGAACTGGTGCTCGTCAAGGAGATCCCGCTGTATTCCACCTGCGAGCACCACCTGGTGTCTTTTCACGGGGTCGCGCACGTCGGCTACATCCCCGGCCGCGACGGCCGGGTGACCGGCCTGTCGAAGATCGCCAGACTGGTGGATCTGTACGCCAGGCGGCCGCAGGTGCAGGAACGCCTCACCACTCAGATCGCCGACGCGTTGGTCAACAAGCTTGATCCGCGCGGGGTGATCGTCGTGATCGAAGCCGAGCACCTGTGCATGGCCATGCGCGGGGTCCGCAAACCCGGCGCCATCACCACGACGTCGGCGGTGCGGGGCCAGTTCAAGACCAACGCCGCTTCCCGAGCCGAAGCGCTCGACCTCATCCTGCGTAAGTGAGTCCGGCGCCTGTGCAGGTCATGGGGGTCCTGAACGTCACCGACGACTCGTTCTCCGATGGCGGGCGCTTCCTCAACGCCGATGACGCCGTCGCGCACGGCCTGGCGATGGCCGGCCAGGGCGCGGCGATCGTCGACGTCGGCGGTGAGTCGACGCGGCCCGGCGCCACCCGGATCGATCCGCGGATCGAGATCTCGCGCGTGTCTCCGGTTGTCAAAGAGCTCGTGGCGCAAGGCGTTACCGTGAGCATCGACACCATGCACGCGGAGGTTGCGCGGGCGGCGCTGGAAAGCGGCGCGCAGATCGTCAACGACGTGTCGGGCGGACGGGCCGACCCCGCGATGGCGCCGCTGTTGGCCGACTCCGATGCGACCTGGGTGCTCATGCACTGGCGGCCCATCTCAGCGGACAGCCCGCATCGGGCCCCGCACTACCGTGACGTGGTGGCCGAGGTACGCGCCGAACTGCTCACCGGCGTCGACGGCGCGGTGTCGGCGGGCGTCGACCCGGCCCGACTGGTGATCGACCCCGGCCTCGGCTTCGCCAAGACGGGACAACACAATTGGGCGCTGCTGCACGCCCTGCCGCGACTGGTGGCCACCGGCATCCCGGTTTTGCTGGGCGCCTCCCGCAAACGATTCCTCGGCAGGCTGCTGGCCGGGGCCGACGGGTCGCCGCGGCCCCCGGACGGCCGCGAGACGGCGACCGCGGTGATCTCCGCCTTGGCCGCCCTGTACGGTGCGTGGGGTGTGCGGGTGCACGACGTGCGCGCCTCGGTCGACGCCCTTAAGGTCGTCGAAGCCTGGACACACGCCGGGTCGGCTGGACACGATGGCTGATCGCATATGGCTGATCGAATAGAGTTGCGCGGCTTGACCCTGCGCGGTCGGCACGGCGTCTACGACCACGAGCGGACCAACGGGCAGGACTTCGTCGTCGACATCACCGTGTGGATCGATCTGATCGACGCGGCCGCCAGCGACGAATTGGCCGACACCTACGACTACGCGGCGCTGGCCGAGCTCGCCGCGGGCGTCGTGGGGGGACCGGCGCGCAACCTGATCGAAGCGGTCGGGGGCGAGATCGCCGACCAGGTGATGGACGACGCCCGGGTGCACGCCGTCGAGGTGACCGTGCACAAGCCGGCCGCTCCCATCCTGCGGCAATTCGCCGACGTCGCCGTGGTGGTCCGACGGTCACGGCGTGGCGGCCGTGGCTCTGCGGTCCCGGCCGGCCGGGCGTTATGACGCGGGTGGTGCTGTCGATCGGCTCCAACCTCGGCGATCGGCTGGCGCGGTTGCAATCGGTCGTCGACGGGCTTCGGGACGCCGTGGTGGCGGTGTCGCCGGTCTATGAGACCGACCCCTGGGGCCGCGTGGAACAGGCGCCGTTTCTGAACGCGGTGCTCATCGCCGACGACCCGGCGTGCGACGGGCCGGCCTGGCTGCGCCGGGCGCAGGAGTTCGAGGCGGCCGCCGGCCGGGTTCGCGGGGAGCGGTGGGGCCCGCGCACCCTCGACGTGGACCTGATCGCCTGCTACGGCGAGACGGAGGTGATCTGCCGGGAGAGCAACCTCACGCTGCCGCACCCGCTGGCCCACATGCGCGCCTTCGTGATGATCCCGTGGCTGGACATCGAGCCGGATGCCCGGCTGACGGTCGGCGGGGTTCCGCGGCCCGTCGCCGGCCTGCTCGCCGAACTGGAACCGGCCGACCGCCGCAGCGTCCGGCCGACCGGCCTGAGGCTCGAGCCGAGAGCCGATTCAGGATCGGATTGCTGATGGGCCCGACCAGGAAACGCGACCTGACGGCCGCGGTAGTCGGCGCTGCGGTGCTGGGTTATCTGCTGGTCAAAGCGCTGTACCGGTGGTTTCCGCCCATCACGGTGTGGACCGGCCTGTCCCTGTTTGCGGTGGCCGTCGCCGAGGCGCTGTGGGCGCGCTACGTGCGCGCCAAGATCAGCGACGGCGAGATCGGCACCCGGCCTGGCTGGTTGCATCCCCTTGCTGTTGCCCGAACCCTGATGGTGGCCAAGGCGTCGGCCTGGGTGGGTGCGGTGATGCTGGGGTGGTGGCTCGGGCTGTTCGGGTACTTCCTGCCGCGGCGGTCCTGGCTGCGTGCCGCCGCCGAGGACACCACCGGAACGGTGGTCGCCGCCGTCAGCGCGCTGGCGCTGCTCCTCGCCGCGCTGTGGTTGCAGCATTGCTGCAAATCGCCGCACGATCCGACCGTGCACGGTGAAGGGGCGGAAAACTAGCGCCGCCCGGGGTTGCCGACCGGGTGGCGGTCCGCGGGCAGTATGTGCCGCTATGTGCCTTTATGTGCCGCTATGTGCCGCTACGTGGATGAAATCAACCACAGGCGAGAATCGCCGGAACCGTACGACACGCGGATTGACCTTCCCCGGGTACAGTCGGGCCATGACCGTTCTGTCCCGCGGCGCCCGGGGACGGCGCGGCGGCCGCAGGCCGGGGTGGGTGCTTTTGACCGCGTTGCTGGTCCTCGCGATGGGGGCCAGTTCCGCGCTGGTTTTCACCAACCGTGTGGAGCTCCTCAAGCTCGCCGTCATCCTGGCGCTGTGGGCCGCAGTCGCCGGAGCCTTCGTTTCGGTGCTCTACCGCCGGCAAAGCGATGCCGATCAGTCCCGCGTGCGTGACCTGAAGCTGGTCTACGACCTGCAGCTGGATCGGGAGATCTCGGCTCGCCGGGAGTACGAGTTGACCGTGGAATCCCAGCTGCGCCGCGAGCTGGCCGCCGAGCTGCGCGCGCGGGCCGCCGACGACGTCGCGGCGCTGCGGGCGGAGCTCAGCGCATTGCGGACCAGCCTGGAAATCCTGTTCGACATCGACCTCAAGCAGCGCCCGGCGCTGGAGACACCCGAGGCCGAGGCGCCGCGCGTGCGCGCCTACGGCGATTGGGACCGCAACGGGGGGCGGCCGCCCGTCGACTGGGTATCCAGCGACCGGGTCACGTCGGTCCCCGAGGACCGTCCGGCCGGCCACGCGGCCAGCGACCGCGCCGACGACACCGCGATCATCGACGTACCCGAGGAGCCGCTGTTGCCGCCCCGGCAGCAGCCGCCGCCCTCGTCGGAGCGGGCGCGTCTCGATGACCCTGCCCCCTCGGCCCCGTGCCAGGCGAGCCCGCCGCCGAATCCCGGGCAGCGATCCGAGTCGCAGCCACCATCGCCCGAACCGGAGCCGCGGGATCGCAACGAGCCGCCGGAGCGGGCAAGCCGCGACCGGGATGCCGACACGGGCGACCCCGTGGACGGCGTGCCCGTCGAGCCGGAGCCGGCGCGGCCAGACGGCGCGGCCGGTCGCCGGGCGCGGTCGCGCCACTCGGCGGATTACCGCGATTTCGGTGTCCGCAATTTCGCCGGCGCGGAGCGGCCGCACACTGCGCCGGAGCCGCCCGTCGAGGATCCGCCCCCGCCCCGGCTGGCCGCACCGCCGGCCGCCGAACCCGCACCCCGGCACCGCGGGGCCGAGGCGTCCGACGGTCCCGACGGCTCGGCCGAGGCCCCGCCGTCCGGCGGTCAGTCGGTTGCCGACCTGCTGACCCGCCTGCAGGTCGGCCCGTCCGGGGGCGGCCGGCGCCGCCGCCGGGACGACTGAGTCGGCAGCTTCCGCACCTTGGGCGCCGCCGGGCGGATCGACTAAAGTTTTAATGACCGTCCGGTACCCACCACTGGGACCGGAACGAACGAACAATCCATGTGAGGTCGTCTGCGATGGTGCAGTTCGACGGTTTGCGCCCGGCCCGGCTGAAGGTGGGAGTCATCTCGGCCGGCCGGGTGGGCACCGCGTTGGGTGTCGCGCTGGAGCGCGCCGATCACGTCGTGGTGGCGTGCAGCGCCGTCAGCCACGCGTCGCGGCAGCGGGCGCATCGTCGGCTGCCCGACACCCCGGTGGTTTCGCCGCAGGATGTGGCCGCCGGCGCCGAGCTGCTGCTGCTCGCGGTCCCGGACACCGAACTCGCCGGCCTGGTGTCGGGCTTGGCCGCGACCTCGGCGGTGCGGCCCGGCACGATCGTCGTGCACACCTCCGGCGTCAATGGGATCGGGATCCTGGCGCCGCTTGCCCGTGACGGCTGCATACCGTTGGCGATCCATCCGGCGATGACGTTC
>JAQTVU010000035.1 GCA_028706695.1 Mycobacterium sp. | reverse complement strand
GGCGTGACCTACTCCTGGGAGACGGTCCGTCGGCTCGTCCAGATGCGCACCGCGGCACCGGACTTCCGGCTGTTCTGGGACAACGCTTATGCGGTGCACACCCTGACCCACGACTTCTTCCGCCAGATCGACGTGCTGGGTCTCGCCGCCGCGGCCGGCAACCCACACCGCCCGTACGTGTTCGCGTCCACCTCCAAAATCACCTTCGCCGGCGCCGGGGTCAACTTCCTGGGCGGATCGCTGGGCAACATCGCCTGGTACCTGCAGCACGCGGGGAAGAAGTCGATCGGCCCGGACAAGCTCAACCAGCTGCGGCACCTGCGCTTCTTCGGCGACGCCGACGGGGTCCGCCTGCACATGCTGCGCCACCAGCAGATCCTGGCGCCCAAGTTCGCGCTGGCCCTGGAAATCCTCGACCAGCGGCTCGGCGAATCCAAGATCGCCTCGTGGACCGAGCCCAAAGGCGGCTACTTCATCAGCCTCGACGTGCTGCCCGGCACGGCCAAGCGGACCGTGGCGCTGGCCAAGGACGCCGGCATCGCCGTGACCGAGGCCGGCGCGTCGTTCCCGTACCGCAAAGACCCCGAGGACAAGAACATCCGCATCGCACCGACCTTCCCGTCGCTGCCGGACCTGCGCGACGCGGTGGACGGGCTGGCCACCTGCGCGCTGTTGGCGGCTTCTGAGTCCTTGCTGGTCCGCTCGGCGTCGAGGGTGAGCTGAAGGCGCCGACACGCCGCCGAGTCCCGGCACTGGTTCACGTCGAAAGCCTCCGATGCACTGTCGATGCCGGGCGGGCAGAAGTCGCCCTACGTCGGTAGCCTGCTGACCGTGGCTCTCTACCGCAAGTATCGACCGGCGACGTTCGCCGAGGTGGTGGGGCAGGAGCACGTCACCGAGCCGCTGTCCATCGCCCTGGACGCCGGCCGGATCAACCACGCCTACCTGTTCTCCGGGCCGCGCGGCTGCGGGAAGACCTCCTCGGCGCGGATCCTGGCCCGGTCGCTGAACTGTGCTCAGGGGCCGACGGCCAACCCGTGCGGGGTGTGCGATTCATGTACAGCGCTGGCGCCCAACGCTCCGGGCAGCATCGACGTGGTCGAGCTCGACGCGGCCAGCCACGGCGGCGTGGACGACACCCGCGAGCTGCGCGACCGTGCCTTCTATGCGCCGGCGCAGTCGCGCTACCGGGTGTTCATCGTCGACGAGGCACACATGGTGACCACCGCGGGCTTCAACGCGCTGCTCAAAATCGTGGAGGAACCGCCCGAGCACCTCATCTTCATCTTCGCCACCACCGAGCCGGACAAGGTGTTGCCGACGATCCGGTCGCGCACCCACCACTACCCGTTCCGGCTGCTGCCGCCGAAGACGATGCGGGCGCTGATCGACCGGATCTGCGCGCAAGAGGGCGTCGTCGTCGACGACGCGGTGTACCCGCTGGTGATCCGCGCCGGCGGCGGCTCGCCCCGCGACACCCTCTCGGTGCTGGATCAGTTGGTGGCCGGGGCCGAGAATGCCCACGTCAGCTACCGGCGGGCGCTGGGTCTGCTCGGCGCCACCGATGTCGCGCTCATCGACGACGCCGTCGACGCCCTGGCCGCCTCCGACGCCGCCGCGCTGTTCGGTGCGGTCGAATCGGTGCTCGACGCCGGGCACGACCCCCGACGCTTCGCCGCCGACCTGCTGGAACGGTTCCGCGATCTCTTGGTCATGCAAGCGGTGCCGGATGCGGCGAGCCGCGGCATGGTGGACGCCCCCGAGGACGTGCTGGACCGGATGCGTGAGCAGGCCGCCCGGATCGGTCCGGCGACGCTCACCCGGTATGCGGAGGTGGTGCAGGCCGGGCTGGGGGAGATGCGCGGGGCAACCGCGCCGCGCCTGCTGCTCGAGGTCGTGTGCGCCCGCCTGTTGCTGCCCTCGGCCAGCGATGCCGAATCGGCGCTGCTGCAGCGACTGGAGCGCATCGAGACCCGGATGCGCATGTCCCTCCCCGGCACCGACGCAGCCCCGGCACCCCCGGCGGCGTCGTGCGTGCCTGCCCCGGCGCCCAAGCCGGAATCCGACCCCGACCCTGACCCCGAGCGCGTGCCGGCGCCGGCCGCCGCGCCAGACCCCGCCCCCGTGCCCGGAGAGCTCAACGCGGCCGCGGTGCGAACCATGTGGCCGACGGTGCGCGACAAGATCCGTCAGCGCAGCCGAACCACCGAGGCGATGCTGGCCGGCGCGACCGTGCACGCCGTGGGGGACAACACGCTGGTGCTCATCCACGAGTCGGCGCCGCTGGCCAAGCGGCTGACCGAACAGCGCAACGCCGACGTCATCGCCGAGGCGCTCAGGGACGCCCTCGGGGTGAGCTGGCTAGTGCGCTGGGAGACCGGCGCCCCGCCGCCGGCGGCCGCTCGGGCGCCGGCGCCGAAGCTGCAACCGCCTGCGCCACAACCGGATTGGGCTCAGCGAGATGAAGAGGAGCGCCTGCTCGCCGAGACCGACCGCGCGGATCCCGCCGCGCCGCGGCGCGACCCCGAAGAGGCGGCACTCGAGCTGCTGCAAAACGAACTGGGCGCCCGCCGCATCGATAACGGCTAAGCGTTCCACCACGGGCGCAGCGGCAGGTCGTCGTCGCCGGACTCGTCGACGTTGGCCGCCAGCACGTGGTGCAGCTGGAGGTTGTTCTGCTCGAACGCCACCCGCGACGCCGCCATGTACAGGCCCCACACCTTGGCGGTCGGCAGCCCCACCTCGGCGACGGCGGCAGCCCAGTGCCCGACCAGGTTGCGGCACCAGTCACGCAGCGTCATCGCATAGTGATGGCGCAGGTTCTCGGCGTGCACAACCTCGAAGCCGACGTCCTGGATCTCGGTGGTGATGCGCCCGGAGCCGGTCAACTCCCCGTCGGGGAACACGTAACGGTCGGTGAACCCGCCCGCGAACGAGGTCGACGTGTTGTCGTGGCGGGTGATGCAGTGGTTGAGCAGCAGACCGCCGGTGCGCAGCTTCGACTTGAGGAAGCCGAAGTAGGCCGGGTAGTTCCTGACCCCGATGTGCTCGGTGAGGCCGATCGAGGACACGGCGTCGAATCCGGCTTCGGCGACGTCGCGGTAGTCGGAGTACCGCACCTCGGCCAGGTCCGCGAGCCCCTCCTCGGCGATCTTCTGCTGCGCCCACTTGGCCTGCTCGGCCGACAGGGTGGCGCCGATCGCCCGGACACCGCGCCGGGCCGCGTAGCGCACCATGCCGCCCCACCCGCAACCGACGTCGAGCAGCCGGTCGCCGGGTTGTAGCCGCAGTTTCTCGAAGATCAGCCGGTACTTGTTCTCCTGCGCCTCTTCCAGCGGCGCGTCGGGGTGTGGGTACACCGCGCAGGTGTAGGTCATCGATGGTCCCAGCACCCGCTCGTAGAACGCGTTGGAGACGTCGTAGTGGTGGTGGATGGCCTCGGCGTCCCGGGTCTTGCTGTGCATGAGGCCGTCGGTGATCCGCCGCCACCGCGGCGGCCTCTCCTGCGGCGGCGGCGGGATCGGCTTGAAATGCTCGACGCCGAGCGAACGAATGACGTTGGCCAGCACCCGCGCCGAGGGCCGCCTGAACTGCACCCGGTCGGTCAGCGTCTTGAGCAGCTCGTAGGGGTCGCCGGGATGGACGCCGTACGCCTGCAGGTCACCGGCGACGTACGCGCGGGCGAGGCCGAGTTCGCCCGGGGCGGTGGCCAGGTAGGTGGCGCCCCGGGGTGTCCGCAGGTCCAGGCCCAGGGTCGCGTCCGCGCTGCCGGCGGTGCTGCCGTCGTAGGCGGTGAACTTCAGCGGATGGCGGCCGGTGGCGGCGAAGATCTCCAGAATCTCGGCCATGCTGAGTTTGCCCGTCGTGGCGCGATGGGGCTCCCCGATCATCGTCATCGCCGTTGCACCGCCTTCCCGTAGAGGTCGAGCAGCCGGGCATCGGGGTCGTAGGCTTTCTTTACGGTGTTGTAGGTTTCGCCGCCGTAGAGGGCGTCGAATTCCTCGCGGGTGTAGAACGAGTCGGAGTACAGCGACTTGTGCCCGTCGAGTTCGCTCACCTTCGCCTCGATCGCCCGGTTGGTCCCGCCCTCGGTGGTGCCGGCCGGCACCGAGGACCAAAATCCGATGTTGACATAGGTGTGGTCCGGCCGCATCGGGTAGAGCGGCCAGCCGTCCGGATCGCGCAGCCGCAACGGGCACAACCAGATCGGAGTGATCGGAACGTTGTCGCCGAACCATTCCAGGAATTCGCGGACGCGTTCGATGGGCACCTCGACGTCCTGCACCACGCGTTCCCGTGCCGGGCGGCCCTTGCGTGTCTCGATCCGATCGGAGAGGCCCAAGCGCCGGTCCAGGGCCACCAGCTTGGAGTAGACGCTGCTGCGCCGGTACCGGCGCGGCCACCACCGCCGCAGCCGCGGGTTCTGCACCCCGAACGAGCGCGAGCACCAGAACCAGTCGGTGTCCCAGCGCCAGAAGTAGTCGTGGATGGTCAGTCGGTCGTCCTTGGCGGTCTCGGGACCCGCCGCGTCGTGCTGGATGGAGCGGTAGTAGATGTTCTTGCCGGTGTAGTCGCTGACCGGTCCCGGGGTCGAGGTCCGCCTGCCGACGCACAGGTAGCTTTCCTCGGCGCCGAACACCACCCCGTCGAGATAGTCCACCGGTATGCCGCCGTGCCCGCCGGTGTCGACGATGCGTTCCATCGCCGCGATCATCTCGGACAGCGAGCGGAATCGTATGTGCCGCAGCGCCACAAACGGCGCCACGGGTTCCAGCTCGATCCGCAGCCGCGTCGAATACCCAAGTGTCCCATATGAATTCGGAAACGCGCGGAACAAATCGGAGTGTTGGCCGCGCGAGGCGGTGAGCAATTCGCCGGCGCCGGTGAGGATGTCCATCTCGAGCACCGACTCGTGGGGCAGTCCGTTGCGGAACGACGCCGACTCGATGCCCAGCCCGCTGACCGCGCCGCCGAGGGTGATGGTCTTCAATTGCGGGACCACCAGTGGCGAAAGTCCGTAACGCAGCGTCGCCGCCACCAGGTCCTCGTAGGTGCACATACCGGCGACGTCGGCGGTGCGGGCCTCGGGATCGACGCCGAGTACCCCGGTCAGTCCCGACGTATCCAGGCCCGGCGCATCGTGTTTGGTGCGGGCGCGGAACAGGTTCGACGTGGGCTTGGCAAGCCGAACCGTGGACGTTGCCGGGATGGATCGATAACTCGCCATCAATCGGTCAACGCCCGCTGTATGAGCCGAGAGTGCAGATCCAGGGACAGGCACCGTATATACCCTAGTCTTTGGCAACAGCCCGTGCACCCGCGTGCGGGCGGCGAGACCAAACGACATTGGAAAGACATTAAAAACGGGAAAAGACATTAAAAGGGAAAAAGACATTAAAAAGGGAAAAGAGGAGTTGCCGTGGGACGGGTGAGCGCAGCAAGCACGATCTTGATCAACGCCGATCCCGGGACCACGCTCGCCGCGGTCTCGGATTACCAGAAGGTACGCCCGAAGATCCTGTCCCCGCAGTACAGCCAGTATCGGGTGCTGCAGGGCGGGCAGGGAGCGGGCACGGTCGCGCGGTGGAAGCTGCAGGCCACCAAATCGCGCGTGCGCGATGTGCAGGTCAGCGTCGACGTCGCCGGCCATACCGTCATCGAGAAGGACGCGAACTCCTCCATGGTCACCAACTGGACGGTGGCGCCCGCCGGGGCGGGCTCGAGCGTCACCGTGAAAACCACCTGGACGGGCGCAGGCGGCCTCAAGGGGTTCTTCGAGAAGACCTTTGCGCCCTTGGGGCTGAAGAGGATTCAGGGCGAGGTTCTGACCAACCTGAAGAACGAACTGGAGGGCTCCGCTTAGCGCGCCTGGCCTTGGGTGGCCAGGAAGCCCGCCACACCGCGCACCACCGCGTCGGCGTACTTCTGCCGGCCCTCGGCGGACTCCATCAGCGCCGAGTCCACGGGATTTTTCATGTTGCCGCATTCGACCAGGATCGACGGATACTGCGCCAGGTTCAGGCCGGCCAGATCGGAGCGCCCGTACAGCCCGTTCTGGCCGATGTAGTTGGCGGGCGGAATGCCCGAGGCCTGCAACTGGTCGCGCATGATGCGGGCGAATTGGACCGACGGCCCGGCCTGCACCGGGTTGAGCGGCGGCGCCGAATAGTTGACATGGAACCCGCGGCCCGACGGCGGTCCCCCGTCGGCGTGCAGGCTGACGACCGCGTTGGGGCGCAACGCATTGGCCATGTTGGCGCGCGCATCGACACACGGTCCCAACGCGTTGTCGTTGCCCCGTGACATGGCGGTCCGGACCCCCAGGGCGCTGAGCTCGGCGCGCACCCGCAGTGCGGTGTCCCAGGCGAAGGTGTGTTCCGGGTAGCCGCTGTCGGTCGCCGTTCCGCTGGCCTGGCAGTCCTTGGTGCCGCCGCGGCCGGTGGGCACCTGACGGGTGATGGACGCGTCGTTGGCGCCGTTGTGGCCGGGGTCGATGAACACGACCATGCCGGCGATGTTGGAAGGAGCCGCCCTCGCGACCGGGGCGACCGCCGCCGAGGCGGCAACCAGCGCGCCGGCCACCATTTTTATCCCGACACGTCTGCTCATTCGTAGGTCCACGGCGCAAAGGTAGCGTCGCGCGGTCTACGCTGGGAGTTTCAAATCGCCGACATTCACAGGCGAAACCAACTCGAGACCACGATGCGAGGGGATTGTCATGCAACCCGGAGGCGACATGTCGGCGCTGCTGGCCCAGGCGCAGCAGATGCAGCAAAAGCTCCTGGAAGCCCAGCAACAGCTTGCGAGCGCCGAGGTGCACGGGCAGGCCGGTGGCGGTTTGGTCAAGGTCGTGGTCAAAGGTAGCGGCGAGGTGGTCGCGGTGCAGCTCGACCCCAAGGTGGTCGACCCGTCGGACGTCGAAACCCTGCAGGATCTGATCGTCGGCGCGATGACCGACGCCTCTAAGCAGGTCACCAGGATGGCGCAGGAGCGGCTGGGGGCGCTGGCCGGCGGCATGGGCGGCCCGTCGGCGGCGCCACCGGCCCCGCCGACGCGCATGCCGGAGCTCTGAATCCCCTAGCGACATGTTCGAGGGACCCGTCCAGGATTTGATTGACGAGCTCGGCAAGCTGCCGGGTATCGGGCCCAAGAGTGCACAGCGCATCGCCTTCCACCTGTTGTCGGTGGAACCGCCGGAGATCGACCGGCTGACCGCCGTGCTGGCGAAGGTCCGCGACGGCGTGCGGTTCTGCGCCGTGTGCGGCAACGTCTCCGACGACGAGCGGTGCCGGATCTGCGCTGATCCGCGCCGGGACGGCTCGCTGGTGTGCGTCGTCGAGGAGCCCAAGGACATCCAGGCCGTCGAGCGCACCCGCGAATTCCGCGGCCGCTATCACGTCTTGGGCGGTGCGCTCGACCCGCTGTCCGGCATCGGTCCCGAGCAGCTGCGCATCCGCGAGCTGCTGAGCCGGATCGGTGAACGCATCGACGACACCGACATCAGCGAGGTGATCATCGCGACCGACCCCAACACCGAGGGGGAGGCGACGGCCACCTACCTGGTGCGGATGCTGCGCGACATCCCCGGCTTGGCCGTCACGCGGATCGCCTCCGGGCTGCCCATGGGCGGTGATCTGGAGTTCGCCGACGAGCTGACCCTGGGCCGCGCGCTCACCGGCCGCCGGGCCATGGTCTGAGGCCTGCCGCCCGCTGCGTCAGCATCCGCGACACATAAACCACGCACACGACACGCCGCGCGGCGTCGCAGCGGTTTATGTTTCGCGGGTCCGGTGGGTCCGGCGGGCCCGGGCGCCAGACCCCGGGGGGATGCCCCTAACCCGCCGCCAGTCGTTCGCGGCGCAACAACTCCACCTCGGGTATCTCCAGCGGCGTCAGCTCGCCCACCACCTGACCCAGCAGCAGGTCGGCCAGCTCTGGGTTGCGGGCCAGGCATGGCCCGTGCATGTAGGTGGCGACGACGCGGCCCTGCACCGCGCCGTCGAAGCCGTCACCGGCGCGGTTGCCCGCGCCCTTGACGACCACACCCAGCGGCGACGCCGCGACACCCAGCACGGTCCCGCCCCGGTGGTTCTCGAAACCGGTCAACGGCTGCGTCAGGCCGGGATGCAGCGGCCTGGTCACCAGCTCACCGATCGTGCGCGTGTCCTGCGGTGAGGTGGTCGCGTCGAGCATGCCCACGCCGCCGACCCGCTCCCCGGCCGACGTCTCATACCACTGCCCGAGCACCTGGACGGCCGCGCAGACCGCCAACACGGGCGCGCCCCGCTCCGCCGCGCGCTGCAGCCCCGGATAGCGGAGCAGATGCCGGGTGGCCAGCCGCTGCGCGTAGTCCTCGGCGCCGCCCAGCGTGTAGAGGTCCAGCGACTCGGGCACCGGATCGGCCAGCGTGATCTCGACGATCTCGGCGGCGATGGCCCGCAACCGCAGCCGTTGGCGCAGCACCACGGCGTTGCCGCCGTCGCCGTAGGTGCCCATGACGTCGGGCAGCACCAGCCCGATTCGCACGCTGGACTCAGTCACGGCGCGCCAACGCCCGCTGCAGCGCACGGAACGCGGTGTAGTTGGCGACGACCTCCACCCGGCCGGGCGGGCAGGAGTCGATGGCCGCCAAGGTGTCGTGCACCAGGGTGTGCTCGACGCCGGCATACCCGAGCCGCCCCGCCAGGTCGGTACCGCGCTCGCCGGCGGCGACGATGGTCTTTCCCGAGGTGGCGTGCCCGAAGTGCTCGAAACGCACGTCCCACAGCCAGGACAGATCCTCGCCGTCGGGCACCTGACCGTTGACCGCGATCACCACCCCGGCGGCGTGCTCGTCCACCATCGACAGCGCTTCCTGCCAGCCGGCCGGATTTTTGGCGAGCAGGAGCCGCGCCTCATGCGACCCGGTACGCACGGTCCGGTAGCGCCCGGCGACCTCGTCGACCGCCGAAACCGCCGCGACAGCCGAAGCGGGATCGGCGCCCAGCGCGACGGCGGCCGCAACGGCCTGCGCGGCATTGCCCCGGTTCACCGCTCCCGGCAGCGCCAACCGCATCGGGATGGCCAGGCCGTCGGGCCCGTAGAGGCTTTCGTCGTCGAACCACCACTGCGGGTTGGGCCGTTCGAAGTCGGCGCCGGTGGAATACCAGCGGCCGCCCGACGTGGGGTTGCGGACAATGACCTCGCCGCTGCGCGGACAGCTAACCGAGTCGTTGGCCCATGCCCCGCCCGCGGCCACCCACACCACATTCGGGCTGTCGTAGGCCGCCGAGGTCATCAGCACGTCGTCGCAGTTGGCCACCACGACCGCCCGCGGATGCCGGGCCAGGCCGGCCCGCAGCGCGCGTTCGATGACGTTGGTCTCGCCGACGCGATCCAGCTGGTCGCGCGACAGGTTGAGCAGCACGATGACGGCGGGCTCGACGGCGTCGGACACGTGTGGCACATGCATCTCGTCCACTTCCAGCACGGCCAGCGCGGCATCCCGGTTGGCGGCCAGCGCGGCGATCAGGCCGGCGTCCATGTTGGCGCCTTCGGCGTTGGTGGCCACGGGGCCCAGCGTCCCCAACGCGGCCGCGGCCATCCGGGTGGTCGTCGACTTGCCGTTGGTCCCAGTGACGACGACGGTGCGCCGGCCCGCGCCGAGCTGGCGCAGCACCGAGCGGTCCAGCGCCATCGCGACGAGGCCGCCGATCATCGCCCCGGCCCCCCGTCCGGCGACCCGCGACGCCCATCGCGCGCTCGCTCCTGCGGCGAGGGCCAGGCGTGCGCGGGTGGTAAGCACCCGGGCAGTGTAAGTGCGCGGGCCGCCCCCATCGAGTCAACCGCCGACACGGTGCGGCGGCGACCGGCCGATGTCGGTCAAGCGTGCCATCCTGTGGTTCATGGACCACGTGGCGTGGGGCCGGCCGGCCACCGAGCCGGACGCGAGTTGGGCGGTCATCGACGTCGAAACGTCGGGCTTTCTGCCGGGGCGGGCGCGCATCATCAG
>JAQTVU010000607.1 GCA_028706695.1 Mycobacterium sp. | reverse complement strand
CGCCTCGAGCATCCGGCCGCTGCCCAGATACATGGTGACGTGCTGGCCGCCGCCCGGGCCGTAGAAGATGAGGTCGCCGCGGCGGGCCTGGTCCGGTGGAATGTGGCGGCCGGCGTTGTACTGGTCTCCGGAGAACCGCGGGATCAGCACGCCGACCCCGGCGAAGGCGTAGCGCATCAGCCCCGAGCAGTCGAAGCCGACGGTGTCGGCGCCATCGCCGACGCCCTTGCTGGGGCCCTGCAGCGAACCGCGGCCCCACGGGTAGGGCACGCCCAGCGGCGAGGAGCCGCGGCGGATCACGTACTCGATGGCCTGCCGGCCGTACACCCGCGGGATTTTGCCGCCGGGATTGGTGGCGGCGGCCGGGGCGCTGTCACCGCCGATGTCGATGCCGAGCCCGCCGAGGAACCGCTTGCCCAGGTCCAGGGTGGTCTGGGTGGCCTGGGCGGTGGCCTGCAGCGAGGCGTTGGCGACCGCCAGCGGGTCGCCCGGGGCGCCGGCGCTGATCACCGCCGGCAGCGTGGGATCCCAGCCGCCGGGGTCGGCCGAGGCCGGGGCCGGGGCGGCCACGGACAGCAGCAGCCCGGTCACCACCGTGGTCAGCCACGCCAGGAGCAGCGCACGACATCGCTTGTGTCGTACGGCATCTTGTCGGCCGGTCACTGGCTCACCACTCGATGTAGCGGACCACGTAGGGCGTCATGCCGCTGGTGCGCACCGGCGCGACGCGTACCTTCAACCCCACGTCGGGGGCCTCGAGCATCTTCCCGCTGCCGAGGTAGATCGTCACATGCTGGCTGCCGCCCGGGCCGTAGAAGATGACGTCACCGCGGCGCATCTGCGCCGAGGGGATCTTGCGGCCGAGGTTGTACTGGGCACCCGAGTAGTGCGGCAGCTTGATGCCCACACCGGCAAACGAGTACAGGACCAGACCGGAGCAGTCGAAGCCGACGGTGCCGGCGCCCGAGTCGATGCCCCTGCTGGGCCCGGCGGCGTTGCCGCCGCCCCAGGAATAGGGCACGCCGACCTGCGAGATCCCGCGCCGGATCACGTACTCGGTGGCCTGACGCCCGTAGACCCGCGGAATCCGCCCGGAACCGGGGCCCCCGTTGGTGATCCCGGTGTCGTCGGGCTTGAGGATGCCCATCTGCTGCAAGAAGTTTCGCCCCAAGCTGGCGGTGACCTGTGTCGACGTGGCGGAGATGCCCAGCACCTGGTTCACCACCGCGACCGGGTCGCCGGGGACGTTGGCGCTGGGCACCATCGGCAGCGTCGGGTCCCAGCCGTCCCACTGGCGGCCGCCGGCCGGCGGCGCGGCGGCCGGCGTGCCCGGATCCCAGCGATCGCCCGATACTGGACCGCCGGGACCGCCGCGGCCGCCCGACCATTGCCGCGCAACCTCGCGTTTGGCGGTCTCGAGCCGGGCCTGGGCCTCGTCGCGCTCGGCGGCCAGCCGAATCATCTCGCCACGCTGCCGGTCGAATCTCTGCTTGGAATCGATGAGCGCCGCCACCGCGGCGTCCTGGCTGGACTTGGCGTCGGCCGCGGCCTTGTCGGCCTTCTGCTTGGCCAGCCGCGCCGCCGACTCCTTGTTCACCTGCTCGGTGCGGGCCCGCTGCAGCTTGTCCATGGCCGCCTGCGCGCTGGCCGTCAGGGCCCACGCGGCGGACTCGGTGGCCAGGATGTCCTCGGGGCTTTTGGCGGTGAGGGAACTGCTCGAGGGTCCGTTCATATACGTGGCCGCCGCGAAGGTGTCGAACCGCCGTTGGGCGGTGGCGATCGCCGCGTTGGCGTCTTTGACCGACTGCCGGCTGGAGTCCAGGTCGTGCTGGGTGGCGGCGACGTTGTCGCGGGCCGTCTCGACCTCGACCAGGGCCTTGTTGATGGCCTCCTTCTCGGTCTGGATCTCGGCGGCCAGGTCTCCCAGCCGCTGGTTGGCCCTGGCGACGTTGGCGACCAGGGCGGCCAGCTTGTCGGCGCCCGGATCACCGTGCGCCAGACCGGGAATGGCGACGAGTATGGCCACGCTCAGCAGCGAGGGGATGACCGGCCGGGCGAGCCGTGCCGCCGGTCGCGCCAAAGAGCCCCGGTGGGTGCGTCTCATTCGACTCAGGTCTCCTACGGCTCAACGCGGGCGGAAGGCGCAGGTCACGACATACGGCGCCATAGGCAACAGCAGCATCATTTGCACCGTACGTGACACGGGACGCCGTGGAAACACTGGTCACAAACTGCATTCTGTGCGTGCGTTTACTGTGACCGAACGGTGATCTGCTAAGTTTGCCGGTCGGGCGCTACGCGTCGGCCCGCCGGACGCGCTTCGGGAACGCTCTGCTGCTCAGACGCCGTCGGCGGGCGCCGCCGGGCGACCCTGGGCCGCATCGGCCGCCGTTGCCGAGCGCCTGCTGCGCAGCTGCAGGAACCGGGTGCCGACGGCCGCTGCGAACACCCCGATGAGCAGAAATATCGTCAGGCCCGTCCAGGGGAACTCCGGAGTGTTCAGCTCGTGCAGAAAGTTCTGTGCGGAGTGCACCGCATTGCCCGTCTTGGAGTGGTCCTCACCGGCCTCGAGCGTCACGCGCG
>JAQTVU010000606.1 GCA_028706695.1 Mycobacterium sp. | reverse complement strand
CTCGCCCACCATGCGGTCGGCTTGGGCCTTGGCGTCGGAAAGCAGCCGGTCGGCCTCGGCGCGGGCGTGGTTGAGCATCGATTCCGATTCGGTGGTCGCCGCCGACACCATGGAGTCGGCGTGCGTCTTGGCGTCCTGCAATATCGAGTCCCGCGCGTCGAGCACGTCCTGGGCGTCGTCGAGCTCGCCGGGGATCGCGTCTTTGATGTCGTCGACCAACTCCAGCACGTCACCTCGTGGCACCACACAGCCGGCAGTCATCGGCACGCCACGGGCTTCTTCGACGATGGCGGCCAATTCGTCCAGTGCTTCAAAGACTCGGTACACGGCCATACCCTCCTGGCGTTGTTGTTGTTACCAGTGTGCCCCTTGTTGCCTCTGTGACACCGCTGGCCGGGCCGGTGTGTCGGGCATTTGACCGCCTGCACCATCCATTTCTACCTACCTCACCGCCTGTCCCCGCACCACTCCACGGGTGGCCGGAGCGGCCCCATCTTGCTCATATACCCCCATGGGGTATAAATTGACGCCTGGACGCGCAACCGACGCAGCGGAGGGGCCTTCATGAGAGCGCTGGCAGCGATCGGGCACGCCCTGGCATTGGCCGGATCGATGACCTGGGAGATCCTGTGGGCGCTGATCCTGGGTTTTGCCCTGTCCGCGGTGGTGCAGGCCGTGGTGCGCCGCTCGACCATCGTCTCGCTGCTCGGTGATCACCGCCCGCGCACGCTGGCGTTGGCGGCCGGCCTGGGAGCCGCCTCCTCGTCGTGCTCGTACGCCGCGGTGGCCCTGGCCCGATCGTTGTTCCGCAAGGGTGCCGATCTCACCGCCGCCATGGCCTTCGAGATCGGCTCCACCAACCTGGTGGTGGAGCTGGGCATCATCCTGGCGCTGCTGATGGGCTGGCAATTCACCGCCGCGGAGTTCGTCGGCGGCCCGTTGATGATCGTGGCGCTGGCCGTCCTGTTCCGGCTGTTCGTGCGCCCCCGGCTCGTCGAGGCCGCCCGGACGCAGGCCGAACGCGGCGTCGCCGGATCGATGGAAGGCCATGCCGCCATGGACATGTCGATCCAGGGGGAAGGATCGTTCTGGAGCCGGCTCTTCTCTCGGCGGGGTTTCACCTCGGTGTCGCATGTGTTCGTCATGGAGTGGTCGGCGATCATCCGCGATCTCGTTCTCGGCCTGTTGATTGCGGGCGCCATCGCGGCGTGGGTGCCCGAAACCTTCTGGCAGCACTTCTTTTTGACCGGCCACCCGGGCTGGGCGGCACTGTGGGGGCCGATCATCGGGCCGGTCGTGGCGATCGCGTCGTTCGTCTGCTCGATCGGCAACGTGCCACTGGCCGCGGTGCTGTGGAATGGCGGCATCAGCTTCGGCGGGGTCATCGCGTTCATCTACGCCGACCTGCTGATCGTGCCGATCTTGAACATCTACCGCAAGTACTACGGCACCAAGATGATGCTGACGCTGGTGGGCACGTTCTACGCCTCGATGGTGGCCGCCGGGTATCTCGTTGAATGGCTGTTCGGCACGTTGCGTCTCACTCCGACTCGGCGCAGCGCCACGATGCTGCATGCCGAAATCTCGTGGAACTACACCACCTGGCTCAACATCGGGTTCCTCGTTGTCGCGGCCGTGCTGATCGGGCGGTTCGTCACCTCGGGCGGCATCCCGATGCTGCGCATGATGGGCGGCGCAGCCGATGCGGAGCACGGCGGTCACCAGCACCGCGGGCATCAGCACTGACCACAGCGCGGAGCGGCCGTCCCCGACTTCAAAAAACGTGTGTCACTTGCGTTTCTGTGGTCACTGGGCGGGGGTTTTTGTCGGTGGGCGCGGATAGTTTCGGGTCGTGGGTTCCAGGGTTGTCGACCGCCAGGCGATCACGGCGGCCTTCGACGCGTTGGACGCCGCCGTGGACGGAGCACTGGAATGCGGGTTCGAGTCGCTGACCAGCCCGGAGCGTCTGGCGTTGCTGGAACGAGTGGAAAAGGTGCGCCGCCGCCTGCCCGCCCTGGAACATCCCTTGATCAACCAGCTGGCCCGCCAGGCCACCCCAGAAGAGCTGGGCGGCAACCTATCTCAGGCGATCGCCGAATGGGCGCTGATTTCCCGCACCGAAGCCAACCGACGTGTCCGCGAAGCCGCCGATCTAGGGCCGCGCCAGGGGTTGACCGGCGAACCGTTGCCCCCGACGCTGGCCGCCACCGCCGCAGGCCAGCAACAGGGCAAGCTGGGCGCCGGCCACGTCGCGGCCATCCGCGCTTTCTACCATCGGCTGCCCGGCTGGGTCGACCACGCCACCCGCGAGCGCGCCGAAGCCGACCTGGCCCGCTACGGCTCACAAATCGGCCCCGAACAACTCACCGGGTTGGCCGACCGACTCGCCGATGCCATCAACCCCGACGGCAATTACACCGATGAAGACCGCGCGCACCGCCGTGGTCTCACGCTGGGCCAGCAGGGCCCCGACAGAATGTCGAAGCTGCGCGGCTGGGTCGGCCCCGAACTGCGCGCCAGCCTCGAAGCGGTGTTGGCGAAGCTGGCCGCCCCGGGCATGTGCAACAACCTCGACGAAAACCCCT
>JAQTVU010000605.1 GCA_028706695.1 Mycobacterium sp. | reverse complement strand
ATGTGGCGCGCCGTGGCGGGTGTGGCGCCGGTGATGGCTCGCAGCTCCTTGTGCGCCTGGGCTTTTCGGGGCATCAGGAAGACGTCATCAGCGGTGAAGAAGGTCAGGGTGTAAGCGATACAAGGCGAATCCCGATGGCCCTGATCGCATTTGGTGGATGTCTGACAGCGATAGCCCAGGCTGACGACCAGCTCGGCGACATTATGCGCCAGCCGACGGTCGGTGGCCGAGACTTGAACGGCGCCGGCCGCCGTCACGCTCCCGGCAGCGTCGAGCAGGCCGGCGAGCAGTGCGCGTCGTTGCGCCTCGGATCCCCGTAGGTATTGCATCGGAATGTGTTTGTCGCCGACCACGCCGAGTGCGCGCAGTTGCGCCTGCATTGTGCCCCCGGCGGCGTGACAGCTCCGGCACAACCGCCATCCCTTCGTAGCTTCCACGCAGCGAACGCAGGCCGGATTGGGCGGTGGCGCAGCGGCAAGCGATGGCCGGCCACCGCATGAGCGTCCGCAGGTGCGCAGCAGACCGGTTTTGGGCATCACCCCCTTGCCACAAACCCCGCACTGGCGAGCGGCCCGTTTCGCGTCGGCCGCCGGGCGCAGCCGATAGCGGTACCGAACCGACGGAACGGCTACGAACCCGTCCGCTTCGACGCGCATGATGATTTCAGGATCGGCGGTGGTGATCTGGGCTGCATCGGCGCTGCCAACCCCAAGCCAGGCGCCGAACGTGTACGGCGGGATAGGCAACTGGCGGTGCGGTAGGTCAAGGGCACGGGTATTGAGCACGCGGTGGTTCGGTCGCCGGTCTGCACTGTCGCAGCGCAGACTCGTGGCGAGCTCGGCCGTCGTCCGCACCACCGCGCCGGTGCGTTGATTGCCGTAGCCGCTAGGGCCCACCGCGGCACGTTGCGCTGACGGAAGGGATGCGCGTGTTTCGGTCAACCACTGATGGGCTGCGTCGGCAATGATGACTGTCCCGTCGCAGAACTGAACCTCGTAGCACGGCCGTCCCCGCATCGCCTCGGTGGCGGCCACCACCCGCGTCGGGCGCCCGTCGGCGCCAAGTAGCTCGTCGCCGACCGAGACATCACCCATCGTGGTCCAGCCGGCCGGGGTGGGCAGCGGCGTGTCCAACGCGAGGGCCTTGCCCACCCCGGGGCGTGCGGCCACGATGATCATCTGGCCCGGGTGCAGGCCATTGGTCACCTCGTCGAGTTCGGTGAAGCCCGTCGGCACCCCGCGCGAGATGCCGCCGTTGGAGGCGATGGCGTCAATCTCGTCCATCGTCGGCTGTAGCAGATCCTCGAGAGCAACGAGATCCTCCGAGGTCCGGCCCTCGGCGACGTCGTAGATTTCGGCTTGGGCGCGGTCGACGACCTCGGCCACATCGGCGCCGTCGGCGCCGGCGTAACCGTACTGCACGACGCGGGTGCCCGCCTCGACCAGCCGCCGCAGCACCGCCTTCTCGGCCACGATGGTCGCGTAATACCCGGCGTTGGCCGCGGTCGGCACCGTCGCGATCAAGGTGTGCAGATACGGCGCACCGCCGATGCGCCGAAGCAGGCCACGGCGATCCAGCTCCGCGGCCACGGTGACCGCGTCGGCCGGCTCCCCGCGGCCGTACAGGTCCAGGATGGCGTCGTAGACATTCTGATGGGCCGGGCGGTAGAAGTCCCCGGACCGCAGCCGTTCCAGCACGTCGGCGACGGCGTCCTTGCTCAGCAGCATCCCGCCCAGCACCGCTTGTTCGGCGGCCAGATCCTGCGGCGGCTGGCGACCGAAGTCTTCGCTGGGCGGTGCGGAATCTGTGCCCGGCACCAGATCATCGACGACCGCCATGGACCTTATCCCTCCCCTGACCTCAGCATCCGAACAAGCACCCGAACACGCATTCGATACTCGCCATTGAGAGCGTAGGGCAGGGCGCCGACACAGGTCCCGACCCACAACACGGGTCGTCGTCACGCGCCGGGACGAAGGTAAACGTTGCTGGCAAGGACTGGAAGGGGGTGCTGTTCATAAGGTTGTGCATGGGGCGTGCATATCCGTCGACGGCGGTGTTGAGGGGGATGTGCAAAACCTGTGGATGAATTCGGGCAACAATGCCGTCGGTGCAGCTGGGAGCCATACAACGCCGCGTATTGGGTGTGCACAACAATCTCTCCGGCGTGTCGGGCGGGGTTGCCGCGCCGGGCGTGTTGGTTTTCGCCCGGAAGCTCACCGCGTTGCGTCGGGCTACCGGGCCGGGACCGGGCAGCGCACCGCGAAGCGTTCACCAGGGACGGTGCCTCGCGGCTGTCGGCCGCGGGGCCGTGGGGCGCTTGGGCAGCACAAATAGCTCCGGCAGCGGCCGAGCAGGGCCGCTGCCGGAGCCGGGCAAATGCCGCGGAGTCAGCTCTCCGCGCCGACCTCCAGCGACAGGTCGACACCGACCTCGGGATGCAGATGCACCGACACCTGGTAGGTGCCGACGGCCTTGATGTGCGACTTGGGCAGCCGGACGATCCGCCGATCGAGGTTGGGTCCGCCGGCCTTCTTGATGGCCGCGACGACGTCACCGGCGGTCACCGAGCCGAACAGCTTGCCCGAGTCG
>JAQTVU010000604.1 GCA_028706695.1 Mycobacterium sp. | reverse complement strand
CATCGAGTTGATGTCGAGTCAGGATTGCACGACGGCGACGTCGGCGCGTTCCTGCACGGTACGCCAGTAGCCGCGTAGCTGTGGGGCTCGATCGATACAAGCTCATCCCAATCGTCGCTCAGAGCCCACGAAGCGCCCGGCGCGCCCGCGCCGGCGCGACGTCGCTGATCTTCGACACCAAACGTCGATGTTCACCAGGCGTTCGGCCTGCTCGCGACGTATCCGCCGAAACCGTCGGCGGCGGCCGAGCTTCCGCCCGATCACACCGATGGTACGGCCTGCACCGGCGGCACCACCGGCAAGCCAAACGGCGTGCTGGGCGCCGCGCAGCGATCACCACGATGACCGTGATCCAGCTCGCCGAGCGGAAGCGCGCGCTTCGCGGTGTGTGCTACCCCTGTCGCGTGCCGCGGCGGCGCTCCTCGTGCTGACGGTCAAGGGTGGCCCAATCCGGCCGGAAGTCGGCGGCCATGGAGCGCAATGGTGCGGTGCAGTCGCTGGCCTACCCGGCGAGTCCCGGCGAGCAGACGCAAAATCGCGCCGCGAGCCCATCCCGCGTGCGATTTTGCGTCTGCTCGGCGAGTAAGCCGGCCGCCACGCCGGCAGACCCGTCCCGGGGGCGCCCGCCTGACTACTGTGTCAGGCATGGCAGGTGCAGAAGCGCTCAAGCCGCCGTGGTGGCTGAAGCCGGCCAACAAGGTCTTCATCCAGATGTCGCGGCTGGGGATCAGTTTCGGCGGGGAGAGCCCGGCCGCACTGACGGTGACCGGCCGCAAGGCCGGCATCCCGCGTTCGACGCCGGTCAGCTCGACGACGCTGGACGGCAAGCGCTACGTCGTCGCCGGCTTCCCCTGCGCCGATTGGGTCCGCAACGCCCGGGCCGCGCGCGCGGCCACCGTGGAGGGCGGCCGCCGCAGCGAGCGGGGCCCGGCCGGGCGCCGCGCCGCCTTCCGGCTCGCTTCGCTGTGAGCGACAACCCTTTTGATGCGCGGGCGTGGCGGCCCGTCTCGGAAATCGACGCGGGGCTGGCCGACCTGACCGACATCACCTATCACCGCCACGTCACCGACGCCACGGTGCGGGTGGCGTTCGACCGGCCCGAGGTACGCAACGCGTTCCGCCCGCACACCGTCGACGAGCTGTACCGGGCGCTCGACCACGCCCGCATGTCCCCCGACGTGGGGGTGGTGCTGCTCACCGGTAACGGGCCCTCCCCCAAGGACGGCGGCTGGGCGTTTTGCTCCGGCGGTGACCAGCGCATCCGCGGCCGGTCCGGCTACCAATACGCGAGCGGAGAAACGGCGGATACCGTCGATACCGCCCGCGCCGGCCGGTTGCACATCCTCGAGGTGCAACGGCTCATCCGATTCATGCCCAAGGTGGTGATCTGCCTGGTCAACGGCTGGGCGGCCGGCGGCGGGCACAGCCTGCACGTGGTCTGCGACCTGACCCTGGCCAGCCGCGAGCACGCCCGCTTCAAGCAGACCGACGCCGACGTCGGCAGCTTCGACGGCGGCTACGGCAGCGCGTATCTGGCCCGTCAGGTGGGCCAGAAGTTCGCCCGCGAGATCTTCTTCCTGGGGCGCACCTACACCGCCGAGCAGATGCACCACATGGGTGCGGTGAACGCGGTCGTCGACCACGCCGACCTGGAGCGCGTGGCCGTGCAGTGGGCGGCCGAGATCAACGCCAAATCCCCGCAGGCGCAGCGCATGCTCAAGTTCGCGTTCAACCTGCTCGACGACGGGCTGGTGGGTCAGCAGCTGTTCGCGGGGGAGGCCACCCGGCTGGCGTACATGACCGACGAGGCCGTCGAGGGCCGCGACGCCTTCCTGGAGAAGCGGCCCCCGGACTGGAGCCGGTTTCCCCGCTACTTCTGAGCGGGCCGGCGGGCGCCGGCACTGCGCCGCCTACACTCCCCGACGTGAGCAAGAGTCCGCTTCGCCGCCTCGCCGACCAGCTGGTGCTGGCCACCATGCGACCGCCCATGGCGCCGCAGGTGCTGGTCAACCGGCCCGCGATCAAGCCGATCGGCCTCGCCGGCAAGCGGATCCTGCTCACCGGGGCGTCGTCGGGCATCGGCGAGGCCGCGGCTGAGCAGTTCGCCCGCGAAGGCGCGACCGTGGTCGTCGTCGCCCGCCGCCACGACCTGCTGGACGCGCTGACCGAACGGATCGCAGAGGGGGGTGGCACCGCGCTGTCGATGCCGTGCGACCTCTCGGACATGGACGCCGTCGACGCGCTGGTCACCGAGGCGGAAAAGCGCCTCGGTGGCGTCGACATCCTGATCAACAATGCCGGCCGGTCCATCCGCCGGCCGCTGGCCGAGTCGCTGCAGCGCTGGCACGACGTCGAGCGGACCATGGTGCTCAACTACTACGCGCCGCTGCGGCTGATCCGCGGACTGGCGCCCGGCATGCTCGCGCGCGGCGAGGGCCACGTCATCAACGTCTCCACCTGGGGCGTGCTGTCGGAGGCCTCGCCGCTGTTCGCCGTCTACAACGCGTCCAAGGCGGCGCTGTCGATGGTGAGCCGGGTCGTGGAGACCGAGTGGGGCCGTGACGGTGTGCATTCGACGACGCTGTACTACCCGTTGG
>JAQTVU010000603.1:487-2601 GCA_028706695.1 Mycobacterium sp. | reverse complement strand
TCGAAAGCCGTCGCCGCAGCGCGGGCCTGGGCGGCCGCCGTCTCGGCCTGCCCCGCCGCCGCGCCCAGCCAGCCCACGTAAGGCGTCGCCGCCGCGGCCATCGCCATGGAGGCCGGGCCTGACCACGACCCGTTGGCCAACCCGGTGACCACCGAGTCGAAGGAAGACGCCGCGGTGGACAGGTCCGACGCCAGGCCGTCCCACGCCGACGACGCCGTGAACAACGGCCCAGACCCTGCGCCAGCGAACATCAACGCCGAGTTGATCTCGGGCGGCAACCACGGAAACGTCGGAACCATCACACCCCACCACATCCAGTCGCAGCCGCGGCTTCGACAACCACACAGCTTTCGGTCCAGGCGCGGCGGCCGGATACGTACCCGCCACCACTGCTGAAGCCTAGAGCACCGCAGGCCCCAGAGCCCGTCGTTTCACAAAACGTTTAACTCGTGCCGACTACGGCTGGCACCCTTGTGGGGCGCCGGGTTAAGGCTCGGTTAACCATGCAACTGCCCGGCCAACCGGCCCAACTTTGCGCAATTGCCGCCACCCGAAAGCCCCGGCAAACGGTATGGGACGAATCGTTCGGCCCATCGAGACGCGCAACCCACAAACGGCGTTTGGCGCTCATCGGCAGTCCTTCAGCCGCACCGCCAGGTAATCGCGAACGGCGCCCATCGCGATCCGGTCCTGTGTCATGCGGTCGCGCTCACGGACCGTGACGGCGTTGTCCTCGAGTGACTCGAAATCCACCGTCACACAGAACGGGGTGCCCACCTCGTCCTGGCGCCGGTAGCGCCGCCCGATGGCGCCGGCGTCGTCGAAGTCGACGTTCCAGCACTTGCGCAGCTCGGTGGCCAGGTCGCGGGCCTTGGGACTCAGGTCCGCGTGGCGGGACAGTGGCAGCACCGCAACCTTGACCGGCGCCAGCCGCGGGTCCAACCGCAGCACCGTCCGTTTGTCCATGCCGCCCTTGGCGTTCGGCGCCTGATCCTCGGTGTAGGAGTCGATCAAAAACGCCATGAACGAGCGGGTCAGGCCGGCTGCCGGTTCGATGACGTAGGGCGTGTACCGGGTGTCGGAGACCTGGTCGTAAAAGGAAAGGTCGACGCCGGAGTGTTTGGCGTGCGTGGACAGGTCGAAGTCGGTTCGGTTGGCGACGCCTTCCAACTCGCCCCACGGGTTGCCGACGAAACCGAACTTGTATTCGATGTCGACGGTGCGGTCCGAGTAGTGGGACAGCTTCTCGGCGGGGTGCTCGTAGAGCCGCAGGTTCTGCGGGTCGATGCCGAGGTCGACGTACCACTGCAGCCGGGTGTCGATCCAATACTGGTGCCACTCTTTTGCCGTCGACGGCTCGACGAAAAACTCCATCTCCATCTGCTCGAACTCCCGGGTGCGGAAGATGAAATTCCCGGGGGTGATCTCGTTGCGGAAGCTCTTACCGATCTGCCCGATCCCGAACGGCGGCTTCTTGCGCGCGGTCGTGGCCACATTGATGAAGTTGACAAAAATGCCCTGCGCGGTCTCCGGGCGCAAATAGTGCAAACCCTCTTCGGTTTCGATCGGTCCGAGGTATGTCTTGAGCATCATGTTGAACTCGCGCGGCTCGGTCCATCGGCCCTTGCTGCCGCAGTCGGGGCAGACGATCTCGCTCATCGGCACCGAGTCGGGGTCGTCGATGCCCTTCTTCGCCGCGTTCCTGGCCACATAGGCCTCTTGCATGTGGTCCTGACGATGCCGGTGGTGGCAGCTGAGGCACTCGACCAGCGGGTCATGGAACACCTCGACGTGACCGGAGGCAACCCACACCTGGCGGGGCAGGATGATCGAGGAATCGATGCCCACGATGTCGTCGCGGCCGGTGACCACGGAATGCCACCACTGCCGCTTGATGTTCTCCTTGAGCTCGACGCCCAGTGGGCCGTAGTCCCACGCCGATCTCGTGCCGCCGTAAATCTCCCCGGAGGGATAGACGAAGCCCCGTCTTTTGGCCAGGTTTACTACGGTGTCGATGACGGACGCCACGGGGCGGTGCACTCCTTCTCCGGGTCTGGACACGAGATATGCGGCGACGAACGGCCGCCTACAGAACACCTGTCATCGTATCGACC
>JAQTVU010000603.1:0-477 GCA_028706695.1 Mycobacterium sp. | reverse complement strand
GTGACAGTGGTGACGGTCGATCATCGACCCCACGGCAGCCGATCCCATCAACCGGTAAATTTTTGAGGTGATGATTCCCCTATGGCGACGCCCTCCTCCACGCCGTCCACCGCCGACACCGGCATGGAGTCGGACGTGAACCTGGCTGCCCACGACCGGCACGCGGCCGGAGCCGGTGGACACGCCGCGGCCGCGGAATATCCGCTGCCACCGCCGCGGGAGATCCTGGACGCAGCGGGCGAACTGCTGCGTGCGCTCGCCGCGCCCGTACGGATCGCGATCGTGCTGCAATTGCGCCAGTCGCACCGCTGCGTCCATGAGCTGGTCGACGCGCTGGGCGTGCCCCAGCCGCTGGTCAGCCAGCACCTGAAGATCCTCAAGGCGGCGGGGGTGGTCACCGGCGAGCGCTCCGGTCGAGAAGTGCTGTACCGGCTCGCGGATCACCACCTTGCCCACATCGTTTTCGACGCCGTCGCC
>JAQTVU010000602.1 GCA_028706695.1 Mycobacterium sp. | reverse complement strand
CAGCAGGTCGCTCCACGCAAGAAAGTCGCGGACGACGCTGCCGATCATCGGCGTGCGCCCCATGCCGCCGCCGACCTGGACGCGAAACCCGAGGTCTCCCGCGGCGTCGCGCAGCAGTTGCAGGCCGATGTCGTACCAGCCCGTCGCGGCGCGGTCCTCGCGCGCACCGTTGACGGCGATCTTGAACTTGCGCGGCAGAAAGGCGAATTCGGGATGCAGCGTGCTCCACTGGCGCAGGATTTCGCAGAACGGCCGCGGGTCGGCGATTTCGTCGGGCGCCACGCCGGCGAGCGCATCGGTGGTGATGTTGCGTATGCAGTTGCCGCTGGTCTGGATGCCGTGCAGGTCCGCCGCCGCCAGAGCGTCCATCACGTCGGCGCTGCGCTCCAGCGGGATCCAGTTGTATTGCAGGTTCTGCCGGGTGGTGAAGTGGCCATAGCCACGGTCATACGTGTCGGCAACGTCGGCGAGCGCGCGCAGCTTGCGGCTCGACAGCACGCCGTAGGGGATGGCCACCCGCAGCATGGGCGCATGGCGCTGGATGTACCAGCCGTTCTGCAACCGCAGCGGCTTGAATTCGTCCTCTCCCAGCTTGCCCGCGAGATGGCGTTCGAGCTGATCGCGGTATTGCGCGGCGCGCGCGCGGACGAACTCGTGATCGAAGTCGGTGTATTGATACATGATGGCTAGGCGATGATCTTGAGTCCGGCCAGGAGCAGCGCGGCGGAAAGCAGCACGCGGGTGAGGCGCTCGGGAAGGACGCGGGTCAGCCGTGCGCCAAGCCAGATCCCGGGAACCGACCCGAGCAGCAGCGCAAAGACCAGAGGCCAGTCCACGTGTCCGAGCGCCGCGTGGCCGATGCCTGCCACCAGGGTGAGCGGGACGGCGTGCGCGATGTCGGTGCCGACCAGCCGCTTGGCGGACAGGCGGGGATAGAGCAGCAGGATGACGGTGGAGCCGACGGCGCCCGCGCCGACTGAACTCAGCGTGACCAGCACGCCGAGCGCGGCGCCCAGCGCCACTGTGAGCGCCGGCCTGAGCGACTCCGGCAGGCGGCCCTCGATCCGCAAGGCAAACGCGTGCCAGAACTGCCGCGAGGCGATGGCCGCCGCTGTCAGCAACAGCGCAATGCCCAGTGCGATTCCGAGCGCGCTGTACCACCCGCGCCCGATCCCGGCGCCGTGCATTGCTCCGAGGGTCGCGAGCGCCGCGGGAAGACTGCCCGCGAGCATCAGTCCGCAGATGCGCCAATCGACATGTCCTTGCCGGTGGTGCGCCACCGCGCCGGCGCCCTTGGTCAGCGCGGCGAACCACAGATCGGTTCCGATCGCCACCGGCACGTCGAGCCGAAACGCGCCGAGCAGCAGCGGCGTCATGAGCGCGCCGGCGCCGACGCCGGTACTGCCGATCAGGACTCCGGCGGCGAGGCCGAAAAGTGTGGCTGGGATGGACATGGACGGTTTTCTGGAGGAATGAGCGGATCCTAGGGACGGAGCGCGGCAATCCAAACGACCGAGTTTTCATACCGGTAGATGGCGGCCGATATAAGCGCAGGCGGACGCCGCGAAACGAAAAGCGCCTCGAAAGTTCTCCGGCGCCGCGTCGACGCGGCGTCACCCACCCCCCTACTGAGCGCCCCCCAGGCCCGGGCACTCCCCACCCCATCCCTCCCCACGAGCGGGGAGGGAGTGATCTCACCTCCCCCACGGCGTGGGGGAGGTCGGGAGGGGGATGGCCCAGCCCGCCCCCCGTGGGGGATGAGGCCCGCCGCTCCAAGCTGCCCTGCGGCAGCTTGGACGGCGCCGAATCCGAGCAGCTTGCAAGCTGCGAGGTGGACAAGAAAACTTGGGGCGGCCCGGCGTTTTCTCAGGAGCGGGATTGGAGGCGGCCGGCGCCCCTCTTAGACTGGGCTTCGTCTACCTGCCCCGATCGCAGGTGTCGACGTTGTTGTTGCCGAAGGCCGCACGGACCAGCTCCGGCGGATGTCCCGGTGATCATTGCGGGTCGAATGGTGCGGAGCCGCGCCGATCAGGTCTTGCCAGGGGTGAGGCCGCGTCCGAGAAAGCGCAGGATTTCGGCGTCATGGACGCTCTTTGCCGAGGATGGGGAGCGGTGCCGCTCGATTTGCACCCCCACGCTCTCGACATCGGGAAACTTGCGCGGTTTGGCAACGGCGACCTGCACCCAGTCCGCACCGAATTCGTCGAGCAGCAGGTCCGCCAGTCCCTCGGCGAAGGCTTCGAGCAGGCGGTGGCGATGGGACTGCAGGTAGTCGAGCAGCCGCAGCCTCACCGCGCTGTAGTCGATGGTGTCGCCGATCCGGTCGGAATCGCAGGCAGGCAGGTGGCGACGTCCCGCGGCCAGGTCGATGGACACGGGTTGCGGCCGATGCAACTCGTCGTCGTGGATGCCGATGACCGTCTCGCCACGGAAGCCGCGGATGAAAATGGTGTCGATCGGACTCGTCGCGGGTGTGGCGTCCGGCCCGGCGTGCGGATCGGCGCGGCGGGTGGGGCGATGGACGGGATCTGCCGTTGCCGACAAGGCGTGGAGCTTGGACATGAGAGTCTCCGGGGATGGGTTGCGATGCGCCATGGTGTG
>JAQTVU010000601.1 GCA_028706695.1 Mycobacterium sp. | reverse complement strand
GCGATCGGTCTGGTCCTCCACCTTCGGGGCAGACTCAAGCGATCGATGAATATTCCACACGGGCCAGCATCCAGCACCACCGGATAAAGCGCCGCCGCCTTCCGTCAGTTTAAATCGGCGCTGCGCAGACGTTGAGTCTGTTCGCATCATTTGGTGCCGGCGCCGGCCGTTACAGTCCGCAGTTCCTTTACCATCCCCATGTCACCTCAGCACACCACCGTTAGCCGCTGGTTCACCACCGCGGTCCTGTTCGTCACGCTCGTCGCCAGCGGCTTCGCCATCATCGGCGCGCCCTACCAGATGCAGCTGGGCAATCCGAGCAACGCCACCACCGATACGACCAACCATTCGCATTACCTGATCCAGCGCGACCAGTATGCGATGGACTACAACGACACCACGCACGAGCCCAACTGGGTGAGCTGGAACCTCACCGCCGAGGACTCCGGTTCGGCGGGCCGCTCCCCGAATTTCTTCGTCGATACGACCCTGCCCGCGGGCTTCTACCAGGTGCTGACGACCGACTACAGCGGTTCCGGCTACGACCGCGGCCACATGTGTCCATCCGCCGACCGCACCGCGACCCGGGCCGACAACGACGTCACCTTCTTCATGTCGAACATGGTCCCGCAGACCCCGGACAACAACCAGGGCGTCTGGGCCAGTTTCGAGACCTACAGCCGGACGCTGGCCGCGGCGGGCAACGAGCTGCTGATCACCAGCGGCACCAGCGGCTTCGCGGGCTCGACCATCGCCAGCGGCGTCGCCATCCCGGGCTACACTTGGAAGATCGTCGTCGTCGTGCCAGTCGGGGCCGGCACGGCCGTGGATCGGATCATCGCCGCCGGCGCCTCCGCGATCCGCGTCATCGCGATCAAGATCCCCAACATCGCCGGTGTCCGCAGCACGCCGTGGGAGACTTTCGTGACGTCCCCGGCCCAGATCGAGGCCGACACCGGCTACACCTTCTTCACGGCGCTGCCCGCGCCGATCGCCGCCGCGTTCCGCACGGTGGTGGACGGTTCGTCCGCCGCGGGGTCGCCCAGCATCACCAGTCAGCCGGCTTCCCAGACCACGGTGGTCGGCGGCACCGCCACCTTCACCGTCACCGCGACGGGCAACGCCCCGCTCAGCTACCAGTGGTCCCATGACGATGTCGAGATTCCCGGGGCGACCTCTGACATCCTGCCCCTGAACAGTGTGTCGGCGGCCGATGTCGGCAGCTATTACGTCGTCGTGACCAATGACGTCGGGTCCACCACCAGCAACGCTGCCAACCTGGTCGTGAGCGGCCTGCCGCCGGTCGTTACGGCTTCGCCCGCTTCGCAGACGGTCAATGCCGGCGCCAACGTCACCTTCGCGGTCACTGTCACCGGCTCGCCGACCCTGGCCTACCAGTGGCGCAAGGCCGGCGTCCCGATCAGCGGCGCCAACGCCTCGACCCTGACCCTCGCCAACGTCCAGGCCGGCGACATGGCCAGCTACGATGTCTTTGTCAGCAACAGCGCCGGCAACGCGACGAGCGCCTCCGCCCTGCTTACCGTGAATCCCAGCGGGCCGGCCATCACGGGTCAGCCCGCCTCCCGCACGGCGGTGACGGCCGAGAACGCCAGCTTCACCGTCGCGGCCAGCGGCTCGGCGCCACTCACCTATCAGTGGCGCAAGGAAGGCGCCCCGCTCGCCAACGGCGGCGCGATTTCGGGCGCCACCGCCGCCACGCTGCTCATCACGGGCGTCACCGCCGTCAACGGCGGCAACTACGATGTGGTTGTGACCAACGCCCTCGGCAACGCGACCAGCAATGTCGCGACGCTCACCGTCAACCCGCCGCCACCAAGCACGGTGTTCTGGGACTTCGGGACGGCGATCACACCGACGGCGCTCCCGAGCAGCGGATTGTCGGCTGAAATCACCGGCGGCCTGTTGACCCAGAACCAGAACAACGGCACGACGCCGCTCCTGACCACGACCTCCGCCTCCACGGGCACCGGGGCCTCGGGCGCGGTCAATGCCGGCGCCGCCACCATCAACGGCGCTTTCAACCCGGCGACCTCGACCTACTTCGAGTTCACCCTGGCGCCCGGCGCGGGCAAGCGGCTCCTCGCCACCGGCTTCTCCTTCCGCAGCCGCAGCACCGGCACCGGCCCGCAGTCCCTGGCCGTCTACTCCAGCGTCGACGGCTATGCCACCCCCTTGGCCACCGCGACGAATGCCAGCGGCACGAACTGGGCGCTCTACACCCCGACGTTCACGCCCGTCACCGGCCTGACCGACACGCCGATCACGTTCCGCCTCTACGGCTACAACGGCGCCGGCGCGACCGGCAGCACCGCGGTCTGGCGCATTGACGACCTGAAACTGACCGTCAGCGCCGTCTTCCCGCCGCCGGTCGCCCCGGTGGTCACGGCCACCTCGCCCGTCAACGGCGCCACCAGCGTCGCGGTGACCGACCCGATCACCGTCACCTTCAACGAGGCCGTCGGCTTCACGGGTTCCTGGTTCTCCATCAATAGCGCGGCCAACGGCCCGCTGACGGCCACGGTGCAAGGTGGCCCCACCACCTTCACGCTGGCGACACCCTCCGGGCTGGCCTACAACGACACCG
>JAQTVU010000600.1 GCA_028706695.1 Mycobacterium sp. | reverse complement strand
GCCGCCGAGGAAGCCGTAGAACCGCTCGAACCCACGCGAGGTCGGCCAGTGCCGCTTGGTCGACGCCAGGTTGGACTCCTCCAGCGGCGTCAGGTGCCACTTGCCGATGCAGTAGGTGTTGTAGCCACGCTCGGCGAGCACCTCGGAGAGCAACGCGGTTTCGGGAGGAATACGACCGTTGGAATTGGGAAAGCCCTCGGTGAACTCTTCGATGGTGGCCATTCCGACTGTGCTCGCGTTGCGGCCCGTCAACAGCGACGCCCTGGTCGGCGAGCACAATGCGGTGGTGTGGAACTGGGACAGCCGGATTCCACGGTCGGCGACCCGCGTCATGGCGGGCATCTGGACCAGACCACCGAAGCAGTCCCAGGTTGCGATGCCGACGTCATCCCAGACCACATAGAGAACGTTCGGTGAGTTCTCCGGCGCGGTCGGCGCGGCGAACGGGCCCCAGTCCGGCTCCGAGTCGCGAATGTCCAGTTCGATCCTGCCGCGAAACCGCACCCGCCGCTCCCTACTCACATGCCATCCCACACTCCGCTCTCGGCATCCACCGGATCGGGTCGGAGACTACACCGCCGGAGCCGCCACCCGTGCGAGGGCCATTCGGCTACTTGGCTTTCTCCAGGATTTCGAGCAGCCGCCACCGCTTGGTCGCCGACATGGGGCGCGTCTCCATCAGCGCGACACGGTCGCCGATGCCGGCAGTGCCGTTCTCGTCGTGCGCCTTGACCTTTTTGGTCGTACGGATGATCTTGCCGTACAACGGGTGTCGCATGCGGTCTTCCAGTTCCACCACGATGGTCTTCTGCATCTTGTCGCTGACCACGTAGCCGATGCGCGTCTTGCGCCGGCCGCGTGTCTGCGGGTCGCTCGGGGTGTGCTCGGGCCCCTTGGTTTCTGCCATCACGCTTCCTTACCGTCGGGCCCGGATGCGAGGCCCAGTTCTCGTTCCCGTAGCACGGTGTACACACGCGCTATTTCCCGACGTACCGTGCGGAGCCGACGGTTGTTGCTGAGCTGACCGGTCGCCGTTTGGAAGCGCAGGTTGAACAGTTCCTCCTTGGACTCACGCAGCCGCTCGGTTAGCTCCTCGTCGGTGAGCTCACGCAGTTCACCAGGCGAAATTCCCACGGCCATCAGAACTGCTCCTCTCGGGTCACGATGCGCGCCTTGATCGGCAGCTTGTGGATTGCGCGGGTGAGCGCGGCCCGGGCCACCGCGTCGTTGGGGTAGCTCAGCTCGAACAGCACCCGGCCCGGCTTGACGTTGACCACCCACCACTCCGGGGAGCCCTTGCCCGAACCCATCCGGGTCTCCGCGGGCTTCTTGGTCAGCGGGCGATCGGGAAAGACGTTGATCCAGACTTTCCCGCCACGCTTGATGTGCCGGTTGATGGCGATACGGGCGGACTCGATCTGCCGGTTGGTGACGTAGGCGTGCTCGAGCGCCTGAATGCCGTAGTCGCCGAAGCTCACCTGCGTCCCGCCGCTAGCGATGCCGCGCTGACGGGGGTGGTGCTGCTTGCGGTGCTTGACTTTCCGGGGAATCAACATGACTCAGCTCTCCGTGCTTTGCGGTTCCAAGGTGGACGCGGTGTCGCCCGAGGATCCGGCCGCCTCTTCGCCCGCCGCGCGCCCGGCGTCGGTGCCCGTCGAGGTGGTGCCCGACGCGCCGCTGCGGCGGGGACGGGCGCCCGAGGGCCGTTCCCGGCGTGGCCGCTCAGCGCCCGACGGTGCGACGGCGGCCAATTCGCGCTTGCCGCCGACGATGTCGCCCTTGTAGATCCACACCTTCACGCCGATCCGGCCGAAGGTGGTCTTGGCCTCATACAGGCCGTAGTCGATGTCGGCGCGCAGCGTGTGCAGGGGCACGCGCCCCTCGCGGTAGAACTCCGAGCGGCTCATCTCGGCGCCGCCGAGGCGGCCGGAGCACTGCACCCGGATGCCCTTGACGTTGGGCTGGCGCATCGCCGACTGGATTGCCTTGCGCATCGCGCGGCGGAACGCCACCCGGTTGCTCAACTGTTCGGCGACCCCCTGGGCGACTAACTGCGCTTGCGACTCCGGATTTTTCACTTCGAGGATGTTGAGCTGGACCTGCTTGCCGGTCAGCTTCTCCAGGTCCGCGCGGATGCGGTCGGCCTCGGTGCCGCGGCGGCCGATGACGATGCCGGGACGGGCGGTGTGGATGTCCACCCGCACCCGGTCGCGGGTGCGCTCAATCTCCACGTCGGCGATGCCGGCGCGTTCCAGGCCGGTGGACAGCAGCCGGCGGATGGCGACATCTTCCTTGACGTAGTCGGCGTATTGCTTATCGGCGTACCACCGGGACTTCCAATCGGTGGTGATGCCCAATCGGAAGCCGTGCGGATTGATCTTCTGGCCCACTACTCTGAGCCTCCCTTCGCTGCAGAGGTCTCAGAGATATTAGCGGTATTAGCGATATCGGGGGTTACCTGCGCCGGTGCCCCGGCGGGTTGGGTGGCCGCCTTCGCGGCGGCCTTGCTGGCTTTGGCACGCCGGGCCCGCGCCGACTTCGCCGACCGTTCACCGGTGGCCGGGCGGGTTTCCACCACGACGGTGATGTGGCTGGTGCGCTTGCGA
>JAQTVU010000599.1 GCA_028706695.1 Mycobacterium sp. | reverse complement strand
TAGTCGAAAATGCTCTGATCGAGATGAGTCACCGTATTGTCGCTGTGATGAACGCGCACACCGCAGTTCGCGTACGCTGTCACCCACTCGCCATGCGGTCCCCTGCCCCCGAGGATCGAGAACCGAGACAAGCCGTCGACAACCAAAGAACTGTCCAGCCAGAATGCGCCATCCTGGCCGGCAAACAGGCGCGAGTACACCGCATCCGAGTCGGCCTGGTGCTCGACACGGCGGCTGATCAGGCGGAAGCGCCTACCCGTAGTCCGGGGCGTGGTTTGCGTGCCCGGGACTCGCGCGAGTGCCGCGGCAGCGGCCGGCGGCGCGGTCACGTCGCGTTGCCGCGACCGATCCCACACGATGTGGATGGGATCGGCGAAGGTGTGCAGACCGGGCCAGGTTTGGCGGGATTGTGGACGCAACTGCCCGACGCTCGGCGTGGACGCCGCGGTGTCGGTCGAAGCCGCGCCGGTAAAGCGCCGCCGTGAGCGGCGGTGGGCCAGCTGGACGAAGTTGTGGATCAGCCGGCCACCGTATTCGGTGGCGACGGACTCCGGGTGGAACTGCACGCCCCATTGCGCGCGAGAAGTGTGCTGCACACCCATCACCAGCTTTTCGCCGGACCGGTCGATCGCGTAGGCCGTGACCTTCAACGTGCCAGGGAGGTTGTCGGCCACGAGCGAGTGATAGCGCGTCGTGCGGAATGGCGAAGGTATCCCTTCGAACAGGCCGGTGCCCTCGTGTTGGATAGCGCACGTCCGGCCGTGGCAGGGTTCGGGTGCGGTGATCACCAGACCACCTTCGAAATGGCATAGGCCCTGGTGCCCCAGGCAAACACCCAGCAGCGGCACGGCGTAGTCCAGGGCGTAGCGACTGATCCCGAAATCGACGTCGAATTCCGGCCTGCCGGGTCCTGGCGAGATGATAAGCGCCTCAAGGTCGTTGGGATCAAGGGATTCCCATGCCAGGTAATCGTCGTTGCGGATCACCCGGACCTGAGTTGCCGACATGCCGGCAACGAGTTGGAACAGGTTGTATGTGAACGAGTCGTAGTTGTCGATGATCACGATGGACATCGCCTCACGTCTCCGGGGCGGAGTCGGTGGCGTTGCGTCGGTGGGGGCCGCCGCTCCCTGGAAGGCCGGCGATCGCCGGAACGGAATCTGCCGGTGCGGCAATGTGCACGGCGATCGGTTTTCGCCTCGGGGCTCGCCCCGACCAGCGCACCGGGGCGCACCAGGCCGGCGGGGCTGCCCGGATCACGGCTCCCATCGCCGGTCCCGCGCTACCGCAGCGGGCCGCGTCTTTGTCGTCTTTGTTGTTTTCGTCGTGTTTGTTGTTTTCGTCGTAAGTGTGAAGCCCGGGCAGCGACATGGGGGCGGGTCTCCTTAGTCAATGCGAGTCTTGGCTGCTGACCGCCTGTTTCGACTCTGACCAACCGCTGAAAGTTGCCGCGGGCAGGATTTCCACGGCCGCAGATTCGATGCCGACCACCGGGCCGGCCCCGCGCCGAGCGCTCCGCATGGCTCCGTCCGCCGGCGCCTGATCTCGTCTTCGCCGTCACAGCCGGGGCGGCGTGTTCGACCCCGCGGGCACTGGCTGGCCCGGTTGACCTTGGACCGCGCCGCAAACATCAGCACCGGATGGGTCACCGGCCGATTGCCGCGCGGGGTTCGGTCAGCATCGGCACCTCTTCGGCGACCACGTGGTGGCCACCGAGCACCGCCGGGAACACCCCCGGATTTGCGCAACGCCGGACACGCTCGGCGGTCCTGAGTCCGATTGCACACCAAAACGTCCGCAGCACAGAGTGTTTCGTCCCAAACGCCCCTGGTCAAGGATGCCGCCACGATAGCAGTAGAATGTTGTCTTTCCACCGGACGTCGTACCTCCCCCGCCGCGCCATCGAGGTAAACGCTACCCGACTATTGGGGGTACCAGAAGGTAGCGGATCGACGTTGCGTTGGACTGCCCTTCCGGCACATTCTGGTCTGCCGCACGGGGTTCCGGTGAATTGCAACGTCCCGCCAAAGGGATTTGGCAAGTGTCGTTGGCCGGTCAAATCCTGCAAGTGAAATGCCCCCGCGCCGGGGATCGGCGGACGGGCGCCGCTGCTGCTTACAGGCGCACGCCCAACAAGGCGTCCGCGGCCGTGGCCACCAGCGCCGGCGCGTGCGGGTCGTGGCCGCCGTACTCGATCGCGTCGGTCGACCACGCATCAAGTGCGGCAAGAGCTTTGGGAGTGTCGAGATCGTCGGCCAGATACCGGCGCACGCGGGCGATAACGTCGGTGGCATCCGGGCCGGCGGCCAGTGCGGTGGCGATGCGCCAGCGCTGCAGCCGGGCCGTCGCCCCGTCGAGCACCTCGCGGCTCCAGAAGCGGTCCGCACGGTAGTGCTCGGCCAGCAGGCCGAGCCGGATGGCCGACGGCTCGACACCCTGGGCGCGCAACGTCGACACCAAGACCAGGTTGCCGCGGCTCTTGGACATCTTGTGCCCGTCCCAGCCGATCATCCCGGTGTGCACGTAGTGGCGGGCGAACCGTCGCTCGCCCATGACGCACTCGGCGTGCGCGGCGGTGAACTCGTGATGCGGGAAGATCAGGTCGCTG
>JAQTVU010000598.1 GCA_028706695.1 Mycobacterium sp. | reverse complement strand
GTACCATATCGTAAACGTCGCTACTACGGGCCGTCGTAGGCCCGTCTCAGTGGCCGTCTTTATAGTCGTCGCCATCGCCGTCGCCGCGGCACAGGAGCGGGATCGCCGTCGCGACACCGGCGACCACAATCGCTCCCAGCATCGCCGCCGCGGTATCGCGCGGGTTGAAGAAGATGGTGCTCGCAGCCCCGAAGGCGACGATGCCGACCCACAGGTAGATCAGCAGCACCACCCGGCGATGCGAATGGCCGATCTGCAGCAATCGGTGATGCAGATGCATCTTATCGGGGCTGAATGCGCTGCGGCCCGCGCGGGTGCGACGCACGATCGCCAGCAGCAAGTCGAGCATAGGGACGAACATGACCGCCACCACCAGCAAAAACGGTGACAGCAGAGCAAACACGTCGCGAGCGCCGTAGGCGTTCTGCGAAACGGGACCGGCGGCGGTCGTCGAAGCCGCCGCGAGCATCAAGCCGATCAGCATCGAGCCCGAGTCACCCATGAAGATCCTGGCCCGATGGAAGTTGTGCGGCAAAAAGCCCAGACAGGCGCCGGCGAGCACCACCGAGATGACCGCGGGCGGATAGAACAGCACGTCGCCGCCGTGGTCGCGGAGCAGACCCACCGAGAAGATGCAGATCGCCATCGCGGTGATCAGTCCCAGCCCCGCGGCCAGCCCGTCGAGCCCGTCGACGAAGTTCATAGCGTTGACGATCGAAACCGTCAGCGCCAGCGTCAGCAAGATCGAGGAGGCCTGGTCCAGCACGATGGTGCCGACGCCGCCCAACGGGATGTACAGGACGCTCCAGGCGACGCCCATGGTCACCAGCACGCTGGCGGCAGTGATCTGCCCGGCAAACTTGGTCAGGGCGTCCAGGCCCCAGCGGTCGTCGATGAGTCCGATGCCCATGATGACCGCACCGGCCACCACCGTCGCGGGCAGACCGCTGGAATAGACGAACCCGCGGGTCAGCGCCGGCAGCTGGGATGCCAGGAACACCGCGGACAGCACGCCGAGGAACATCGCCAACCCGCCCATCCGCGGGGTCGGGGTGACGTGCACGTCACGTTCCCGCGGATAGGCGACTGCTCCCAACCGGGTGGCCAGCACCCGCACCGGTCCGGTCGCGAAGTAGGTGACGATCGCCGCGGTCAGGCCGACCAGCGCCAGCTCACGCAACGGCACACCGGCGCCCCGATCGGACAGTGCGAGTAATCCGCCGGCAAGGGTGGTCACGTCGCTGGACACCTCGAGACCGTACTGCACCGCGCCCGACCCGGAACGCCCGCGCGCCGGCTAGGCGGTCAGGCTTTCGGCGTCGACCCCGAGCACTTCGCCGATCCGCTCGGCGCTGACCGGGCCTGCGCGCAGAATCCGCGGGGTGGCCCCCGTCATGTCGACGATCGTGGACCCGGCCTGCTGTTGCGACGGGCCCGCGTCGAGGTAGACGTCGATGAGGTCGCCGAGTTGGTCGCGCGCCTGGTCGGCGCTCACCGAAGCCGGCCGCCCCGACACGTTGGCGCTGGAAACCGCCATGGGACCGACCTCGCGCAGCAGCTCGATGGCGACCGGGTGCAGCGGCATCCGCACCATCACCGTCCCGCGGGCATCGCCGAGATCCCACCGCAGCGACGGCGCCTGCCGCACCACCAGGCTCAACGCGCCCGGCCAGAATGCCCGGATCAGCTCGCGGACCCCGTCGGGCACGGCGTAGACCAGGCCCTCGATGGTGTGCCAGGAGCCGACCAGCACCCCGACGGGCATGTCCCGCCCGCGTCCCTTCGCCGACAGCAGCGCGGCCACCGCGGCGTTGTTGAACGCGTCGGCGCCGACGCCGTAGACCGTGTCGGTGGGCATGACGACCAGTCGGCCGCCGCGCAGCGCGCCCGCCGCCGAGGCGATCCCGAGCGTCCGCTGGCCGGGATCGGCGCAGTCGAAAACGGCGGTCACGGTTCGGCCCTCTTGCGGGCCGTCACGAACCTGGGCCGGCCGGTCAAGTCTCGCCGGGCCCGGACATCCTCGAAAAGCCCGCTGTCCGCGACCAGTTCGACGGTCCGCGACGACGTGGTGTCGTCGTGTTCCACGGCGAACAGCCCGCCCGGGCGCAGCCAGCGCCCCGCGAGGCGCACGACGGGTCCGATCACAGCCATCCCGTCCGGACCGCCGAACACCGCGTGCGGTGGGTCATGTTGGGCCACTTCGGGTTCCAGCACGGTGTCGTCGGGAACATAGGGCGGGTTGGCCACCACCAGGTCGACTTCCCCGTCTAGTTCGGGAGGCAGACCCGGCGCACCGGCCAGCTCGGTGACATCGGCGCGCACCAGCTCGACCCCGGTGCCCTCGGCGTTGCGGCGCGCATATTGCAGCGCCGCATCGCAATCGTCGATGCCGATGATCCGGGCCGGCGCCCCGACACCGGCCCGGTGCCGGGCCAACGCCACCGCCAGGGCACCCGATCCGGTGCACAAGTCCACGATCACGGGCCGCGGCCCCAGTCGTTGTTCGGTGGCCCAGGCCAACAGGGCCTCGGTTTCCGGGCGGGGTATGAACACACCGCACCCGACGTGCAGCAGCACCGGGCCGAACGCCGCCGTGCCGACGAGATGCTGCAACGGCAC
>JAQTVU010000597.1 GCA_028706695.1 Mycobacterium sp. | reverse complement strand
GCGACGGCAGGTGGGTGCGGGACAGAAACGGCGGCAGCACCCGCAGCCGGCCCGGCACCGCCTGCGAACTCTGGCGCCCGGCCAGCCCCAGGGGGCCGATCGAGCGGGCCGTGACCGCGGCCGCACGCTGATCGCCGCGGCGCACCGGCCGCAGCCGGGTCCGCACCTGTTGGTGTTGCCCGGCGGCGATGTCGACGCGGTGGCAGCGCGGCTCGGCGTGCGCGCTGGGCGGCCAGGCGTCGCGGATCTGGCCGCGGAACCGGCGGCGGCCGTCGTTGCGGATCAGCAGCCCCAGCTCGGCCTGCTGGGCGAGCCGGGCCGAGCCGTCGGGGGACCGGACATACCGCAGCCGGCGGGTGCTGGCCGCCAGCGCCGCGTCGGCGGCCAGCGCCGCCGCCAGCAGGGCCAGCAGAACAACGAAAGTCGTAGCGGGCCAAGGTGATAGCGCGATCGGCAGCAGGCAGCCGAGTGCCACCAGGCCGGCGCGTCCGGTCAGGACCACTAGCGGGGCACCGGAACCGAGGCCAGGATGCCGTCGAGCACGCCGTCGGGTGTGGCCCCTTCCAGCTCGGCTTCCGGGCGCATCATGATCCGGTGGCGCAGCGTCGGGCGGGCCATGGCCTTGACGTCGTCCGGGGTGACATAGCTGCGGCCCGAAAGCCACGACCAGGATCGGGCGGTGGCCAGCAGGGCCGTCGCCCCACGCGGTGACACTCCCAGCTGGACTGCGGGGGAGGCGCGGGTGGCCCCGACGATGTCGACGATGTAGCCCAGCACCTCGTCCGCCACCAGCACCTGCTGCACCGCCCGGCGGCCGGCCGCCAGGTCGGCCGGCCCGGCCACCGGGGTGATCGCGGACAGGTCCCCGGGATCGAAGCCGTGGGCGTGCCGATCCAGGATGGCGATTTCGGCATCCCGCGGCGGCAGCATCACGTCCAGCTTGAGCAGGAAGCGATCCAGTTGAGCCTCGGGCAACTGGTAGGTGCCCTCGTACTCGATCGGGTTCTGGGTGGCGACGACGATGAAGGGGTCCGGCAGCGGCTTGGCCGCGCCCTCCACGCTGACCTGCTGCTCCTCCATCGCCTCGAGCAGCGCGGCCTGGGTTTTGGGCGGCGTGCGGTTGATTTCGTCGCCCAGCATGAGATGGGTGAGCACCGGGCCCGGCCGGAGCACGAACGCGGCGGTGCGCGCGTCGTAGACCAGCGAACCCGTGACGTCGCCGGGCATTAGGTCGGGGGTGAACTGCACCCGCTTGAACTCCAGCCGCAGCGCGGCCGCCAGCGCGCGGACCAGCAGCGTCTTCGCGACGCCCGGAACACCTTCCAGCAGCACGTGGCCGCGGCACAGCAGTGCGATGACCAGGCCGCTGATGACGCCCTCCTGCCCGACGACGGCCTTGGCGAGCTCGGCGCGCAACGCCAGCAGCGCGTCGCGCGCCGATTCCGCAGAAGTCTGGGCGGGAGACGGTTGCGTCACGATGCGGTGACCTTTCTTTCGATGTCGTCGAGCGCGCGGGCAAGCTGCAGCAGGTCGTGATCGGTGCCGGGGGGCGGGCCGTACAGCTGATAGGCCACCAACCCGGCATCGGCGCCGATGCGGCGGGCCACGGTGGTCACCACGGCCGGCGCGGGGGCGCCGGCACCCAGGCCGAGCCGGGGCGTGAGCCGCTGCAGCGTGGCGGTGCGCAACGCCGCCGCGGCGCGGTCCCGGGCCCGCCGTGACCGGTAGAGTCGGCCGCGGCCCTCGACGGTCTCCGATGCGCGTACCACCACGGGCCGCTCCTCGGCCACCAGCGGGCCGGGCCGGCGGCCCTTCCACAGCGCGACCAGCAGCACCACCAGGCACAGCTGCCCGAGCAGCCAGGTCACCCGTGGCGGCATCAGGTCGAATATCGACGCCTGGGGCGGTGTTTCGCCTTCGGTGTGCTGCGGCGCGTACCAGATCAGCCGGGGCCGGTCACCGGCGAGGTTCATGGCCAGCGCGGCGTTTCCCGCCTGCAGCAGGCCGGCGTTGGTCATGAAGCGGGTGCTGCCGACCGCGGTGACGGTCCGCCCGTGCTCGCGGAGGCGGATCAGGGCACCGGCGTAGCACCTGGTCGTCGCCGCGCCGTCCGTGCGATGGTAGGTGTCGCTCGGCCCGAACCGCACCGGCCCGGCGCGCTCGGCTTCCCGCAGAGTGCAACCCGGGGCGCTGTCGAAGCCGGTGGCGCCCGAGACGCGGACCCCGGGCAGCAGCGCGGTGCGGGCGCGTGCCGCCGGTTCCACCAGCAGCAGGTCGCCGGGGGTTTGCGCCAGCCGGTCCAGCATCGGGGCGTCGAGGTATCGGCTGTTGGCCACCAGGATCTGGGTGGCGGGGCCGGCCGCCCGTTCCACATCGGCGAGGCGGTCGGCCACGACGACGTCGACGCCGAAGTCGCGCAGCAGTGTCACCAGCGCGTGGGCCCCCGCGGGGCCGGTCGACGCCGGATCCATCCGGCCGCCGGGGCGAGGCGCGGTCAGGTAGGCGCCGACGCCGGCGGTCAGCGCGAGCGCGAGCAGCGTAACGGCCACCCACCGCCACGTCCGCCGGCGTTCGCGTGCGAAGGTGGTCATCAACGGACCCGCGCCCAGGCGTGCACCGCGGCGGGCTGTCCCG